>DATFNI010000532.1:0-3890 GCA_035266485.1 Balneolales bacterium | reverse complement strand
GGGCTGCGACCAGGTCCAAAAACAGAATGGACAGGAGTGGTGTTTTCGGTAAGCCCATCGTCACTCCTATCATTCCAGCTGCCCCCTTCTGGGCGGCCGAGGAGTATCATCAGGACTACTACAAAAAGAATCCACTTCGTTACTGGTACTACCGTAGCCGTTCTGGACGCGATAATTATCTTAATCGCATATGGGGTGAGAACGCAGATACCCCGCACCAGCCGTGATCCGTTGCCGGCGATGCTGCTGGTGAAGGCGAATACCGGACTACTGAAGGAATGATCCCTCATCTTCTTACAGAGTAGAAACCTCCGAATCCAGCCACTGCGATCAGCAGAGGATACGGGATCACGATATCGAGTGAAAACAATCGGCGTATTGTGAGACTAGCCGCCTCACGACGAACCTGTCTCATCGTTGCAGGGGAGGGTAAAGACAGGTTCGCGTGAAGCTTGGCTTCAATAGAGGTGAACGTAGTGGCTCATGTTTCTCATGCATATCCCGCAATCAGGGTATAAAAAAAGGCGGCTGAAATCAGCCGCCCTTTCTCATTAACAACTAACGATCACTGCAGACCCTTCAGGAAAGCAATCACCTTATCAGCCTTGGCACCATCCATTTTCTGATTTGGCATTTTGGTGTCGCCACCAGCCACATCTTTGGAATGCTTGAGCCACTCGCGCAGACCTGCTTCATCCCATTTAGCACCAGCTGCGTTCTGAGCGGTCAGAAAACCACCATAGCTGAAGCCCTCTGCAGAACCTTTGGTTCTACCTACGATACCGAACAGGTTCGGACCGGTTTTGTTTTTGCCACCCTGATCAAAGGTATGGCATGCCTTACACTTGCCTTCCGGGCCAGCGATAGCTGTAGAGGCGAAACCGCCCACCACAAATGCAGCCGTAGCTGCAATCAACAGAGACTTTTTCATAAAGTTCCCCTTTATTAAAATATGGATAGACCTATCCATTGGAGTCGTAATATACCCCTGCTCAGAAACCTTGCAGAAGGTGGAAAAAATACCCGCTTATATCAGCTCAACAATGAACAACCGATCTTGTTATATTATAATATCGTGATATATTATCTCAACTTCATTTCTTAAGGAGCAACAGATATGGCAACCGTCGAACTCAACAAAGAGAATTTTGAGAGCACTGTAGCTGACAGCAGCATTGCAATCATTGATTTCTGGGCTCCTTGGTGCGGACCATGCAAATCGTTCGCCCCAACATTTGAAGCGGTTTCGGAGACGCATGACGATGTTCTGTTCGGAAAAGTAAACACCGAAGAGCAACAGGAGCTTGGCGCTCACTTCAATATCCGTTCGATTCCAACTTTGATGGTGATTCGTGACAATATTGTGTTATTCTCGCAAGCAGGCGCGTTACCGAAAAGCGCCTTGGAAGGGATCATCGAACAATCAAAAGCGCTCGACATGCATCAGGTGCATGCAGAGATTGCTAAAAATCAGGCTACCTGATTCTCGCCCCTCTCCCCCCCTCCCTAGAGAATCGGTAGTTTGTTAGGGGTCATCCTTCGGGATGACCCCGCTTTTTTTCATTGATCACAAATAGCGTTGGGTCATCTCATGCACCATGGACATAAATCCTGAAATCAAAAAGACTCTAGTTGAGAAGCTCTGTGAGAGATTCAATTTGCATGAACAAACTGAAATGATTGGTGCTTACTTGATCACTCCCCAGTGACCTTAGTCACTTCATGGTTATTATCGATTCATAGTTTAACCTTTCACCGAAGAAGTCTGGAATCGTCGGGAAGGGGCGCTTATGGAGATTGATATAACGTGGTTAGAAGAGAATGTTCTTCTGCACAAACTTCAACAACATGATATTGATCTTGTTAAAGATCTGTTTTCCGCAAAAAAGTTTTCAACTGGTGATGAAATCATACGACAGGGAGACTCTGGCATAGGCCTCCAGATTTTAAGGTCTGGAAATGCCGGAATCTCTTTTAAAGAACGGGGCCGATCAATCTTTCTCGCCGAAGTTAGCGAAGCCGCCCTTTTCGGGGAGATAAGCTTCTTCTCCGGCGGCAACTCATCCGCAACAGTTACAGCCTACAGCGATTGTATTACCTATGAATTAACCAAACAAAACTACTGCAAACTGATTATAAAAAATCAGGATCTTCTTATGAGCCTGCTGACTCACATGGTCACCTGTAGTTCAAACATCATTAAAAGTATGAATCTGGAGAAGATCCAGGATCATCGATAAAACAACTTTATTTAAGAATATAGTAAAAACCTTGAAGCAACAGCCATCGGGAGAATAGGTAGGCCATCGTAACCACCAAACTACTGATAATCGTAATTTTCAACTTTTCTGCTGTTGAATCGGCTTGAATCCAGAAGCGCGGCAAAAGTACCGAGCCACCAAAGATACCACAGCTAAACCCCTGCACCATAAGGAGAAAATACTTCAATGCGAGATCATTATCTGCCACTCCGGGAATCGTTGAGAAGCTCGGCAGAAGGAACATAAATGCCAGCCATGGCGTATAAATAAAAGGGTACTCAATCCAGAGTAAACCAACCTTTTTCTGACCGAATATATAGATCCCACCCGCCACCATATTTGCAGCAAACAGGTATATCGTGATGGAAATGATCGTGCTACTCACCCAAGCAGGCTACACGGAAAAAATCATCGAAAACACAAACATTATTCTTTTCTTATGCAACGAGAAGAACATCATCAGGATTAGCAACTAGCGTCCACGGCGCCTTACGACGAAGAAGTGTTATGTCGCGCTTCTCGACAACCCGCTTCAGATAGTCGTAGTTTCGTTCCAGCGCCTCCTGATAATAATTTTTCTGAGGAAGAAAAAACAGCTTGGCATAGCTGTGCACACCACCCATGACCTGATCAAGTCTGTCATCAAGGATATGCTGAAAAAATTTAGGTGACTGGAAAATCAACGCTTCAGCCGAATCATATCCTCGACCTCCAACTCCGTTTCCGGCAAGGCCGGCTGCAACAAATTCAGGATAGAGACGATCCCGACACTTCTCCAAATAACAGCGGTCAGACATCTGCGCCATCAGGTCCGCGCTCCCGAGAAGCTGCCCAAGTGTTCGTTGCCCAGGTTCATGAAGCGGAATGGATGGAACCGGCATCTCATAGCCGGTAAAATGTATAAGCTTGCGCGCGAGAGGAGCCATCTCTGCCATCTCTATCTGAGGCAAAACAGCTGCCAGGAAATGCCCGCCACGTGACACGTGCCTGTTGGTATAGACCGCTCCATTTCTATTTCGGCGATCCCCGATACGGCGTACGTAACCGGAATCATGAAACAGGGCTACGACAATTCCCAGCCGGATCAGATCAATGCCCAGCTTTGAATCCTCTCCTACTGACAACTCGTGCCCAGACAACAGCCTTGCCATGGCCAGCGTGACATCAAGTGTATGTTGCAGGTCATGATAAGGTGTATCACATGGGCGGTAGCCGGGAAAATCTCCTCGAAACAGCTCTGAAGCAATTTGAAAAGCTTTCCGGACAGGTCGCATTGAATGATCTGGGTACAGATCTGAAAACAGCTTGCACACTTCATTGCATACAGATTCACTGTCGGTAACGTTCACCCGGTTGGTGACGTCAAAATCGTTTCGCCGCTCTTCCATTGCCGAAGTATAGACTACCTATAAAAATGGATACATCGCATAAAGTGCCTATTTCGATCTTTGCATATCATCATTTTTAGAGACCGTTCTTCTTGAGAAGATCATTCACAACGAATCCTGCGAGCATAAAACCGAACAGATTAGGCATATAGGAGATTGTACCGTTCACTGCACGTGGCAAAGCCTCAGGGTCATGTTCAACGGGTTGCTGAGGCAATGGTTTAATTGGGAACTCGCCGGA
>DATFNI010000531.1:0-6141 GCA_035266485.1 Balneolales bacterium | reverse complement strand
ATTTGCGGTGCTTACGTAAATCATATTATTGGCTACGTGAATATAAGCCGGGTTTTCCGCCGACTGAGCTCTCGCAAACATTGAAAATGCAGTTACAAAAAATGTAAGTGCAGCCAATCGCTTGTCATATTTCAAAAGAATCATAATGGTATCTGTTTATTTAGTAGATCCGGGTTTTACGATCGGTCATGGATATTTCATGGCTACTCCGTTTCAGATGATATGCACTGCGTTTGATTTTTCCCTTCGGATAAAAAAAGCATTCTTCATTTTCCGGAGTCTGAGCCTTTATAAAAAAACGTAACTTATAAATTATATATGTTTCCGGTAACATAGAATATTTTATTAAAAGTATAATTGCAACATCAGAATGGAATTAACGCAGGTTGGATTGGACTATCTTAGATTATAATGTCCTTTACAAATTAGGGTGACTATCTTATTATAGCCTTGAAAACATGTTATCAGTAACATTAGATAAGAGTAAAAGAGTATTATGTCAGTATTTATTACTAGTAATTTTCTACTAAACAACGAGGCGGGTAGAACGTTGTATCATGATTATGCAGAAGGGGTTCCAATCATTGATTATCATTGCCATATTCCTGTTGAAGACATCGCACGCAATACGCAATTTAAAAACCTGACGCACGTCTGGCTTTATGGTGACCATTATAAGTGGCGGGCCATGCGCACTGCAGGTGTGGACGAGAAATATATCACTGGCAATGCCCCGGACTGGGAGAAATTTCTGGAATGGGCAAAGGTAGTCCCAAAGACGCTGGGCAATCCGCTTTATCATTGGACACACCTGGAATTGCTACGTTATTTTGATGTTGATGTGTTATTAAACGAAGAAAGCGCCGGGCGTATCTGGAAACAGTGCAACGATCTTTTGGCCAAACCGGAATTTTCGGCAAGGGGTATCATCAAAAAAATGAATGTGAGGGTTGTTTGTACGACAGATGATCCTGTCGACAGCCTCGAATATCACAAGCAGATCGCCGAAGATGAGTCATTCGATGTTAAGGTGTTACCCGCATTTCGTCCGGATAAGGCTCTGGGCATTGAAGATCCGGCCTCATACAAAGAATGGCTGGATAAACTGTCTGCTTCATCGGGAATGGCTATCCATTCGTATAAAGATCTTTTGGCAGCAATAAAACAGCGTCATGATTTCTTCCATGAGCGAGGTTGCAGGCTTTCAGATCACGGTATGGAAACCGTCTGCGCCGACGATTACACTGAAGACGAAGTAAACCAGATCTTTTCAAAGGCCCTGGCCGGAAAAAATACGACTGAACTGGAACAACGGAAGTTCAAGAGTGCCTTACTCTACGAGATGGGCAAGCTGGATCATTCCAGAGGATGGGTACAACAATACCATTTGGGTGCCATCAGGAATAATAACTCCCGCATGTTTCGGACCCTGGGTCCCGACACAGGTTTAGACTCGATGGGTGATTTCCCGCAGGCACGTTCTCTTGCCCGGTTTCTGGACCGTTTGGATTCCGGGAACCAACTGGCCAAGACGATCCTGTACAATGTTAATCCAACCGATAACGCCCTCTTTGCTACCATGATTGGCAATTTCCAGGATGGATCTGTCGCCGGAAAGATGCAGTTCGGCAGTGCCTGGTGGTTTATGGATCAGAAAGATGGCATTGAAGCACAGCTCCGGACACTAGCTAATATGGGATTGCTCAGCCACTTCGTGGGAATGCTGACCGATTCCAGAAGCTTTCTCTCCTATCCCCGCCACGAATACTTCCGCCGCGTGTTGTGCAACATGCTTGGTGCGGATATTGAAAAGGGATTGATTCCTGCAGATATGGAGCTTGTTGGTTCCATGATTAAGGACATCTGCTACAATAACGCAGACAAGTACTTTGATTTTTGAGAGCGTACAGGGTAGTGAGTATTGAGTCTTGGGTTTCTCAATTACTCATTACTCAATTCTATTTGCATCCGCACGACTTACGAATAACCAGGTAACTTTTCACAACCACGTCCTCGATAGATTTTGATTTTCCTTCAATCATATCTATGAGGATTTGTGTGGCCCTCTTCCCTTCTTCATAAGCCGGCTGATGGACCGTTGTGAGTGGCGGATTCAGCAATTTATCCTGTTTGTCGTCCGAAAATCCAACGATGGCGATATCATCAGGTATCTTGAGCTCCTCTTCGTAAATCGCTTCCATGGCCCCGAAGGCAGTCGAGTCATTGACCGCAAAAATCGCTTCCGGAAGAATCTCTTTTGGCAGGCTGAGCAGCTTTTTCGCAGCATCATAGCCCGTTTTCTCATCGAATCCTGCCTCAACAATCCAGTTTTTATGAATCGGAATACGCGCCTCTTCCATGGCCCGGCGAAATCCCATCAAACGATCAGCCCCGATAGATACGTTGCCGGGACCACTTATATGGGCTATTTTTGTGTACCCATGCTTTTCTATCAAATGCCTTGTGATCAGCATCGCACACTCTTCGTCATTTGTTCGTACGGAGCTGGCTGCAAGACCCGGCATCCAGCGGTCAAAAAACACGACAGGATAATTTGATTCTAATAATTCATTATAATGCTTCAGGTCTTTTACATTTTGTGCTGAAGAAATAAGAATACCGTCTACCCGCTTGGAAACAAGTGATTCGATGACAATGGTCTCCCGCGTCGCGTCCTCCGAGGAGTGTGTCAGGATAAGCTGATAATTTTTCTGATAGGCAATTTCCTCAATCCCCCGAATGGCATCAGGAAAGAAAGAATGTGACATTTTCGGCAGAACGACGCCAATGGTAAATGTTCGTTTCGTTGTCAGGCTGCGAGCTATATGATTGGGTTTATACCCCATGCGTTTTGCTGTCTCGAGAACCCGTTTGCGGGTATTTTCATCAACGTTTGATCGATTGTTTAATGCCCTTGAAACAGTCATTGCCGAGATCCCCAACTCCCGGGCAATTTGTCGGATAGTAATTCGATTGTTCAATTTTTTTGTTGTGATTAATGGATATTCAAGATCAGCCAATGTATAATCGGGAAGATCCGGTAATTAACTTTAAATCTGTACTATGCCTCATATTTCATGTTACTGTAACAATTTATCCTTTTTTTCTCTTAAAATATCACGTTGACACAAATATCAAATTTTCCTAAGTATGAGGAATAGAAGGAAATAACGCACTTTATATTAAATCCATGATGTTACTCTGGCCATATTAACGGTAACATTTCAAAAATTCCACAGGAACGGTTATGCAAAATCATAGATTTTATTTCACCCGTATATTCGGCACGTTCATAATCTTGCTGTTGGTAGCGCTTACCGACGCATTTCCACAGGCTCCGTTATCAAAAACCGAGCATTCCACCTCACAAAACAATCGTATGACGTGGTGGCGTGACGCTCGGTTCGGCATGTTTATCCACTGGGGCATCTACGCCGTTCCGGCACATGCGGAGTGGTACATGAACAACGGACATGTACCGCGTAAAGAATATGAAAAATACGCCAAACAATTTGATCCTGTGAAATTCAATGCAGATCAGTGGGTGAAGATTGCCAAAGATGCCGGCATGAAATATATGATCATCACCTCCAAACACCATGACGGCTTTGTCATGTTTCATACCAAGACGACGCATTATAATGTTGTTGATGACACGCCTTGGGGAAAAGATCCTTTAAAAGCGTTGAGTAAAGCCTGTCGTGAACAAGGCATCAAATTCGGTGTCTATTACTCAATCATGGACTGGCACAGTCCCTACCAGATGGCCCATAATGATTCCGTTCCCTCTCATCCGACCTATAATCCTACGAGGATTCGCCCGGGCAAGAAGGATGCGTACAAAAAATACATGATGACCCAACTGAAGGAACTGATTACGCAGTATCATCCGGCCGTCTTATGGTTTGATGGCGAATGGCCGGCCTGGTGGACTTACCAGGATGGGAAAGAGCTATACGGTTATCTCAGGAATATGGATCCAAAACTGATCATTAATAACCGGATCGGGAAACGGCCTACCGGCATGAAAGGTATCCAGATGCAGCATGCGGTCGGTGACTTTGGGACCCCGGAGCAGAACATTCCGCCGAATGGCATTCCCGGCACTTACTGGGAAACCTGCATGACCATCAACAACGACTGGGGATACAACAAAGATGACCACGATTTCAAATCGGATACCACGCTGATTCGCAACCTGGTGGATATCGCATCCAAAGGCGGCAATTACCTGTTGAATGTCGGGCCAACAGCCATGGGCATCATCCCGCAGCCCGAAGTCACCCGCCTGGAAGAGATGGGGAAATGGCTGAAGGTGAACGGCCAGGCTATCTATGGAAGTTCGGCATCTCCTTTCAAACAAAAATTCGGATGGGGAAGAGTGACCGCAAAACCCGGCAAGCTTTATCTGGAAGTCTTCAACTGGCCTGAAGACGGAAAGCTTACGCTGCCATCCGTAGATGGACACATCACTCACATTCGCCTCCTGGCCGATCCATCGCGAAAGGGTTTATCCGCGAAAGAAACGCAAGGTCGTACGGTTGTAGCACTGCAGGGAAATGCGCCGGACGGAATAGCTTCGGTCGTTGAACTGGAGGTGAGAAAATAGAAATTGGAAATTGGAAATCAGGGAAACAATGACATGCCAAAAAGACAATAGCCGTTTTGTTACATATGACTTGGGATAAACATTAAATAACCTGAGTTCGATATAGCAAAATGTTCGGGATTAGGTTGAATTTCACGGTTTCAAGGCATTCGAAAATGGGTTCTACCCGCTGTACCCTCACCCCAACCCCTCTCCATATCCATGGAGAGGGACTATTTTAACTTTTCGTCCGCGAGAATCCGCGTCATCCGTTTTGTCCGTATTCTATTCTTTTCGCCATCGATTCTTATACCGAATTCACGTTAAATATCAAATTATCCTTGAAAATTATTTGGGGAAATCCGCAGATTTAATGGCTGCATCATTTTGAAACTCCACTTCAATGATGTGCCATCTGTCCAGGTAAGTGTATGTCACGCCGAAGTTGGAAAAATCACAAATCGATTTGACGATGGATAATCCCAGTCCCAGTGATGAGGAGGCCGGGTTGGCCTTGGTAAACCGCTCGAAGAGTCGTTCCGGCTCAACAGCCGGGGCTGGTCCCGTGTTTAAAATCAGCAGCTTTTCACTGTCAAGTTTAATCTTTATCGCCCCGCCATCTTCGTTGTGCTTTATCGCGTTGGCCACCAGGTTGCGCACCAGAACCTCGGCAAGATGGGCGTTCATGTGGATCGTCAGGTCCTCTTCCAGGTCAATCACCATATTTATCTTGTGCAGCTCCAGTCTCTCCCCAACCAGCCCCAACTCTTTGTTCACCAACTCTGATAAATTCACGTTTTCGGTTTCGTGATATTGGCGATTCTCGATCCTGGCCAGCAGCAGTAATGCCTTGTTGATCCGCTCCATCCGGTTGGCTGCCTCATAGGCCTCTCCCATCAGCGAGGCCTGTTCTTCGGTCAGGTCCGGATGAGAGAACACCCGCTCCAGCTTCGAGCGTACCACGGCCAGAGGGGTCTGTAATTCATGGGATGCATTCTCGGTAAACTCTTTCAGGTGTTCGTAGTCGCGGCGGATCCGACCGGTCATCTGGGTAACACTCTCTCCCATCTCACGGAATTCATCGATCTGTGTCGTTTCCGGCTCGTCTGTCTCCCTGCTGTTCAGCTGGAACGACCGTATCCGATCGAGAATGCTGTAGAAAGGGGTCCACAAGGACTGCTGGATCCGGTTGCTCATTACGTTGAACCCGACCAGCAATAAGATCACGAACCCCGCCTCCGTCAGGATCATTGCCAGGATCATATCCTGAAATTCGAGCAGTGATTTCTGAATCGTCAACACGTAGTAACTTCCCTTCAGGGCGATAACCATCTGCAGCTGTCGGTACGGCTCCATCTCATCCTCAAACGGATTGTAGATATCCACATCCTTCAATTGCTCCCCCCTGGCCCTTTTTGCCGTATCCGTTTTGACCAGGCTCCAGGTCAGCTCTCGTGTCGTGTCGGGTATCACCGTTTCTTTATGAAACGTCTCCATCAGCTTGTCGCGTGTGGTCTGAAGCCCTTCATCCACATTGTTCCTGGCCGTGTAAT
>DATFNI010000530.1:0-4482 GCA_035266485.1 Balneolales bacterium | reverse complement strand
ATAAAGAACCGGGCCGGGATGTTTTTCGGCACCAATGGATTTGTACCAGTCGGCCCCATTGTTGATGATAAGCGGGACGTTGGACAGGGTTTCGATATTATTGATCGTTGTCGGACTGTTCCAAAGGCCTTTCTGGGCAGGAAAGGGAGGTTTGATGCGCGGATAGCCGCGTTTGCCTTCCAGTGATTCCATCAGTGATGATTCTTCGCCGCAGATATATGCTCCGGCACCTTTGTGCAGGTATAAATCGACGTTCATTCCACTGCCTAGCACATTCTTGCCGATGTATCCTTTTGCATAAGCCTCATCAACGGCCTTCTGCATCCTTTGGATCCAGGAGTTGTACTCACCGCGGATATACACATAAACGGCATCAATCGACATCGCGTAAGCGGCAATCAAAGCTCCCTCGATGAAGAGGTGCGGGTTGTATTCGAAAATCTGACGGTCTTTAAAGGTTCCGGGTTCCGATTCATCGCCATTGGCGGCGATGTAACGGGGACGTCCATCCGGCTTGGGCATGAATGACCACTTCAGCCCGGTATTGAAACCGGCGCCACCTCGTCCTCTGAGTCCGGCACTCTTAACTTCGTTGGTTACATTTTCTTTGGTCCACTTGGAATCTTTATTCTCCAGGACGGTCCGCAGCGCTTTATATCCACCATTTTTTTCATAAACATCAATCTGGTGCAGATTTTTGATGTCGGGAAGTAACAGCAGCTTGTGAGATTTCCAGTCGGCGTTGGCCATGATAATCAGTTTGATTCTTCAGTTTGATGTTGCGGTAGTGGAATGGATTCAAATTCAGGCTTCTTGCCCTCCTTCAGACCGTCAATCATTTTATCAACCTTTTCCCGTGTGAGATGATTCACATAAATATCGTTGGTGATCTGAAGCATCGGGGCATAGCCGCATGCACCCAGACATTCAGCTTCCTGAATAGTGAAGAGCCCGTCGTCTGTGGTCTCGCCAGCCTTAATGCCCAGCTTTTCCTCGAGATAATGCAAAATATCGTATCCTCCCTGAACCTGACAGGTAAAGCAGGTGCAGACATCGAAGACATATTTGCCTTTTTTCTTCTTAAAATACTGTGTGTAGAAAGACGTGACCCCATAGACATGCGATTCCGGCAAATCGAGAGTATGGGCAACCAAGTCCTGGGCTTCCGTTTCCAGGTGGCCAAACTTTTCCTGTGCATACCAGAGGACTGCCATCACAGCGGCCGTATTGTTCGGGTACTTGGCCGTTATTTTTTCTATCTCTGCGAGATCGTTCTTATCAAATGTAATATCCATATTCTTAATTATTTGTCGGAATCACCCATTACAGGATCCAGGCCACCAATCAACACTACCGTGTCAGCTACCATTTCACCATCGAGGATATATTCCAGACCCTGAAGATTGGCAAATGAGGGGGATTTGATCGCAACCCGCCAGGCATGGCCGGTTCCATCACTTTGAATAAAAAAGCCAAGCTCACCTTTGGGAGCTTCGATGGAGTGATAAGATTCGGCCCCATCTGGCGGACAAACACCGGTATCGGTCATCATAAAGTCGTGAATCATCCCTTCCATCGAGTAGTACACTTCATCCTTAGAAGGATAGGACTTCTTGGCATTGTTGACACGGATCGGACCTTTTCCCATTTTAGCCAGGCATTGTTCGATGATGCGAACACTCTCATGCATCTCTTCCATCCGGCAGTAGTACCGTGCGAGATTGTCGCCGGCCAGTCTTGTTATTACTTCGAAATCGAGTTCGGGATACACACTGTAAGGAGCCACCCGGCGAATATCATACGGAATACCGGTAGCACGAAGAGCGGGACCTGTAAGTCCGACTGCAATAGCCTCTTCAGCATCAATTTGACCGATATCTTTGTTCCGATCGACGAAAATCCGGTTCCGGTCGAGGATGCCTCTCCAGCGAACCAGTTCTTTTTTGAAGAAATCAAGGAAGTCGGTGAGCATCTGGATTACTTTAGGCGACATATCACTTGCCACACCGCCAATACGGGCATGCGATACCGTGAACCGGTGACCGGCGAAGTTATCGAATATGCTGTAAATCTTTTCGCGTTCCCGGAAGGTCCAGATAAAGAAGGATACGGCGCCGGCGTCCATCACCATGGTTCCGAGCCATAGGAGGTGAGAGGAGATCCGTGCCAGTTCGCTGCCTATCGTACGGATATACTGTGCACGGTCGGGAGCTTCAATGCCTGCAATTTTTTCGACGGCCAGGCAGTATGCCACATTATTACTGTAGGGAGACAGGTAATCAAATCGATCGGTATAGGGCATAAACTCCTGGTAGGTCTTATTCTCCGCGATTTTTTCGACCCCGCGGTGGAGATAGCCGATATCCAGCTTGTTTCTTACGATCCGTTCTCCGTCAAGTTCAAGCAATACACGCAATACACCGTGGGTGGCAGGGTGCTGAGGGCCCATATTCAAAACCATCTTGGTTTCGAGAGGATCATCAGAGATCACGTCAACCGTCGTATGCTTGTCTTCCAGACTTTTCACAAAAGCATTTTGGTGCTTCTTAAAATAAGTCGGATTCGTTCTCGATAATAACTCAGTGTCTGTTGCCATGTCTGATTAATCTTCTTCTGAATCTGGGGTGGTGCTGGGCAGTTGAATCGATCCGGGTATACCCAGTGGTGGAAATTCTTTGCGAAGGGGATAGTATTCGAAATCCTCCGGCATAAACATCCGCCGTAAGTCGGGATGGCCGGTGAAGGTGATGCCGAACATGTCATAGACTTCCCGTTCCTGCCAGTTCGCAGCCCGCCATAGGTCGGTACAGGTCGGGATCACGGTCTCTTCCTCTTCCAGCCAGGTCTTTATGAAAATCCGCAACTGGTCGCGCAGTGAGAAAATGTGGTAGACCACTTCAAACCGGTTCTCCGAAGTGAAGCGATCTGTTCCAAATACCTGCAGGAGATAAATGAAGTGGTGATCCTCGTACAGGGTCTTCAGGACATCATGGATAACGTCACGGCTGACGCGTACAATGACGGTAGCGCCGTTGTGCTCCTTGATATCGAGAACCTTATCGGGGTACTTTTGCTGTAGGTCGTTAATGATGCCCGATGTGGCGGAGTCGCTGATATTCATTACTTATCGAGTAATACGGTGTGTTCTTTTTTGATTTTGTCCTGGATCTTAATGAGGGCATTAAGAAGGGAATCGGGACGTGGAGGGCAGCCTGAGATGTAAGCATCGACAGGAAGAAAGTTATCGCATCCCTGTACGACACCATACGTCCGGTGCATGCCGCCGGTTGAGGCACAGGCACCCATGGCAACACACCACTTTGGATCGGGCATCTGATCCCAGACCCGCCGGATGGCATGCGACATCTTATACGTACACCAGCCAGCCACGATCATCAGGTCACTTTGGCGCGGCGAAAACCGCATGACCTCAGAACCAAACCGTGAAGCATCATATTTAGGTCCGGCAAAAGCCATCATCTCGATTGCACAACAAGCCAATCCCATGGGCATCGGCCAAACCGCGTTGGCACGAGACCAGTTAACGACCGCATCGAGTTTTGTTGTAAGAAATCCTTCGCCTAAGGCGCTTTCTAATCCCATAAAAACCTATATCAATTTTTCAGGGGTTTGGTATCCCAGTCAAGGGTACCTTTTTTTAGTGTGTAGATTAAACCAATAAACAGTATAACGAGAAATAACATCATTGCCGCGAAAGTTCCCCATCCAAGCTGAGTGAAACGAACAGCAAAGGGATACAAAAACACAACTTCAAGATCAAAAACAATGAATTCCATCGCCACCATGTAAAAGCTGACCGAATATCTTTCGCGGGCCTGACCGATGGGGTCCATACCACTTTCGTACGGACTCAGCTTCCATTTATTGGGACGTTTGGGCCCCAGGTATACGCTAAGTAGCAAAAAAACAATCGCTACGATAAGGGCAACACCTACAAGTATGAGAATCGGTAAATATTCTTCTAGCATCTTCGTTTCATCAAATATGAATAACCCCCGCCTTTGGCGGGCTGCCGCAAAATTAGCGTGAAACCCATGAAATGTCAATTTAAGATGACAACGTTTACGCATTCTGCGGCATGGACAAAAAAGAGGAGAGGAATTGAAGCAATCCCGCTCTTTAAGGGAAAGGTAATTATCGTTAAATTCATTTGATACAGATTAGATTAAAATCCTTTGGAGACGTGGAAAAAATTCAAATGGAAATTCTGGGGCTCTCAACGAGTCCAAGCAGCGGCGGAGCTTATGCGTTAATCCTGAATGAACTGGAGGGGAAACGCCGGCTACCCATTATCATTGGAACATTCGAGGCACAGGCGATTGCACTGGAACTGGAGCATATCAAACCTCCAAGACCTATGACTCACGATTTGCTTCGGAATATTTTGCAGACCTTTCAGACTTATGTGAAATACATTCATATCAATAACTTGCGTGAGGGCACCTTTTACGCCGAGATTGT
>DATFNI010000529.1:0-2537 GCA_035266485.1 Balneolales bacterium | reverse complement strand
GAAGAACAGGTCGTGGAATTGGCGGGGAAACACAAGATCCCGGTATTGGGTGTGGTTAAGGCGGGGCACATGCGGCGAACGAGTTAACCAAAAATCACAAACGTATTGGAGTGATTGGCACGCTGGCAACCATAGGTTCCGGGACTTATGAAAAGGCATTGCACGAACTCGATCCCGATGTGGCCGTATATTCGAAGGCGTGCCCCCTGTTGGTTCCACTGGCTGAAGAAGGATGGGTAGATAATGATATTGCCAGGGAAACACTTGAAATCTATCTCGAAGATTTTAAAACCAAAGATTTGCATGCTCTTATCCTGGGATGCACTCACTATCCGTTATTTAAACCGCTCATCAGGGATGTGATGGACGGAAAGGATGTCGAGATTGTTGATTCGGCCGTCTCAATAGCCGGCATGGCAAAGAATATGCTGGCTGAACTTGATCTGCTCAATAATCAGGAAGAAGGGCAGTTTGAATGTTATGTGAGTGATAAACCACAACGTTTTCAACAGCTTGCAGAACTATTCCTGGGCCGGAGAATGAAACGGGTAGAAATCGTAACAATGCATTAAGCCTCGTGATTTACTGGCAGACGGTTTGATGAAACATCCGACACGGCGAAACTGTACTCTCTTCTGTCTCCCATGCTGTCGGGCGCAACAGAATCCCGCTGCGGCTCTTTTCAATACGGCAGCCGGTCTGACACCATGGCAGCCCGGTATTGATGGAGTCCATTGATTCGTGTTTGTTACACACTCAGATTACGGATCGTTTCCTGAATATCAACAAGTTGGGAATTGCGATACCAACAGCTATGGCCGAGAGAATAAGAATGGTTTGCACAGCAAAGCTGGAGGCATCGATAAGCAGTCCCGTAGAGGCCGGCGCTGTCGTGGATTCTGAAAATCTGAGGAACCCGATCATTGCCTTATAGGCAAAGGTACCGGGAATCATAGGGATAACCCCCGGTACCGACAGGACGGTGTGCGGTACTTGAAGGCGTCTAGCAAACAGATGTCCACCAAAGCCGATTATTGTTGATCCAATGAGTGTTGCAAAGGCAAGGTCGATTGGGAGGAATTCATGGGTTACTGTTCTTACGAGGTGTCCCACGCCACCCAGAAGGGCGCACATTAAGAGAGTCCGGCGGGGAACATTGAACAACAAAGCGAAGCCGGTGGCGGCAACGGCAGACCAGAAAAAATCTTCAAGCAGATGGAGAACCAAATGGATCGTCATAGTCCGGGTACTCCCGTTATGCTGACGGCTAATAATAAACCGATTGCGATTGAAAGAGTAATAAGAAGCCCTAAGATTCCACGCGATATCCCGACGTTAATATGCCCGCGAACAAAATCCAGAACCATATTTATCAGGGGTACCCCGGGGATGAGCATCAGAACACCGGCTGCCAGGGCAACAGGATAGTCGTGAATGCCGATGTACTTGCCCATCGCGGCAATCAGACTGGTGATAAATGCTGCTGCAATGACCACTAAATACGTGTTAAACTCTTCACGCAAAAGGAGATACCTGACAAACATTCCTACTGTACTGGCTACGGCGGTGAGCGCGAAAGCCTCATAATCGCCACCAAATAACCGGCAGAAAGCCCCACATGCCAGACCTATCATGACGGCGGTAAGCCAGAAAGGATACATTGGTTTGCGGGTGCTTATACGTTGTAATTCATTCCGAAGCTGAGGGGGATCAAGCGTGTTGTCCGATATGCGATAACGGAGCCGGTTGACGGCGGATACCGCCGTGAGATCCACACCGTGTTTGGGCACTCTGCGTATCTTGGTACGGAAATCACCTGCACTGACGGTTGTGACCACGATGGCATTATGTGAAACAAGAACATCCATCCAATCACACCCGAGCCCTGTGCCGAGCTGATGTACCGTTTCTTCCACACGATGGCTGCTGGCTCCGTTCTGCAGAAGAAGCTGACCGGCCCACAAGGCCAGATCAATGATATCCGTTAGTGCTTCGTGCGTAAGAGCAGGTTTTTTACCTGAATTATTCATGTAGAGAAATCACATCCTCCTTTTCTTAAACTAAAGGGTTCCTGACCATTGAAGTGACAGTCAAATTACATCATTATGATCAATCGAGCGACTGAAATTCAGGCATAGTAACGAAACTTGTTGACCAGGTAAGGAGCAACTTTGGCATGGGTAACGTGTCGAAGCCTGTTTTTTAGAGTTATGATTTGTTGCTCAGATATGTCGTCTGAAAGGGGAGATGGGGCAAGCGGCGAAAGGTAGAAGATGTCACTGTCATCGAGAGGTAGTTTCTCAGCAAAATTCACTGTCTCATCAATATGATTGAGGTAGTTCACTTCTGTATGAAATCCGGTCAGAGCGGTAAGTGCGACCTGTATTTCTGATTCTTTCAATATGCCTATTGTCTTTTCAAGTAAGGAAAGGTCCGCAGGCTTGCCCCACAACTGACGAAGCACACCTGACCCCGACTCCAGCCCGATAGTGACCTGCCTGAGTCCTAAATTTTTGAGTTCAACATATTCCGATATT
>DATFNI010000528.1:0-10253 GCA_035266485.1 Balneolales bacterium | reverse complement strand
CTCTTAAACAGCTTGCTGAACGACTGCGAATGTTCAAATCCCAACTCATAAGCAATCTCACTCACGGACAGATCCGTAGTAGACAATTTTTCTTTCGCCTTTTCGATCAGCTTATTGTGGATGTGCTGTTGGGTGCTTTGCCCTGTTAATACCTTGAGCAGGGAGCTTAAATAATTCGGGGACACGTTCAGTTCATCAGCAATATGTTGAACGGTAGGGATTCCTTGTTCCAAAACATCGCTACTAAAGGACTCATTGAGAATTCTTTCCAGACGATCGAGGATTTGATGGTTGGTGATTTTCCGGGTGATAAACTGGCGATGGTAAAATCGTTCGGCATAACTCAGTAGCACTTCAATTTGAGCAATAATAATGTCCTGGCTAAACCTGTCAATGTTTGTATGATATTCCTGTTGAATATTTCCCATTATAACGGTGATGGTTTTTTCTTCCTTTTCCGAAAGAAACAAGGCTTCATTTACCGAGTAATCGAAATATTCGTAGTGCTTAATGTCTTTGGCTAATGGTGTGTTCCAGAGGAAGTCCGGGTGGATGAACAGCATCCATCCGGACGGATTAGATTGTTTTTGTGGTCCTTCGTAGTCAGGTTCAATTCCAAAAACCTGGCCCGGAGCCAAAAAAGACATGATCCCATCATCAAAATCATATTTCTGCTGACCGTATCTCATCTTTGCATTGTAACCTCTTTTAATCGCGATGAAATAAAAGTCCAATACCATACTTACCTTTCCATAATTGTGTAAATCCTGCAAACTCTTAATGGTTTCAATATTTACCACACTGATCAACGGGTGTTCCGGTTTTGGTAAACCCCGGAATTGATGAAATTCGCTTATGGTTTTTATTCTGAATGGATTGTCTGTTGTCATTTTGAAAGATAGTTATTGTACCGATGATTTTTCTTTTGCGGTGATTCTGTCCAGGAGATTGAGAAAGAAATTGGGTGCGGCGCGGCGCGGCTCATAAATTTCAAAACCTTCGACATCCCGGGTTTGATCTCTTTTTTGTCTTTCAAAATTCCATGAATGGCAATCTTCACCATTTTATCCACTTTCATATCCCGACCTGTAATAATAATTTTTGCCACACCCCGGGGAATAAGCTGTTTCACAAACTCAAGTCCTATCCCGCTTGTTCCGCCGGTTATCAGGATCGTACAGCCTTTTAGTTCCATCGTTGCTTTCGTTGAATTAGTGATTGTTATAAATGGCGGCAAACTCTTTGACAAAATCGCCCATCTTTACTTTCCCGACAAAAGGGTCATGTTTGGCAAATTCCATTGCCATTAATCCCTTATGGACGGGTGCCTGCATTTCAACAATAGTTGCTGCCACCTTTGGTGATAATCCAAACTGTTGCAGACCTTGTTGCATTGCTTTATCGGTTAGCCTGACCCATTTCAGGTACGGCTTTCCAATGGCAGTACCCAGTATAGTTGCTGCTTCGTTGCAAGTCATTTTGTCGCTGGCCACATAACGAACGTTTTTGCCTTGACGAGGATGTGTCATTTCGTCAACGATTGCATCGGCTATATCGGAAGGAGCTGACAAAATAAGCGGATCATCTCCTCCAAAGTTCCCAAGGAGCATGCCTCGTTTCCCGGTCAACAGGACACCCAATCCCATATAACGCAAAGCCATGAGCGCTCCCATCAATCCTTGTCCTTTGATCATGCCGATGGAATCATAAAAATTGGAATAAAAATAACCCGGACGAATATGCGTAACGGAAACATCCCGTAAATCGTTGAACATGTTTTCAAGTTCTTTGTACGTATCGAGAACGCCTGCAACCCAGCCGCTTAAAAGGATCATCCGCTTTATTCCCGATCGTTTGATCGCCTTCACATAATTTTGTGCGATGTTGCGCAGATAAGCGTGTGGTTCGCCCACGGAAAGGTTCAGCGGTATCATGCAATAAACAACATCTGCGCCGGTAAAGGAAGATGCGAGAAAATCCGCATCTTCCATTTTGCCGATGGCCGCAGTTGCTCCCAGGTTTTCAATGGCATTCTGCCGTCTGGGATTACTGCTGATCACCGTTACATTATGACCTTTTCGGACCAGTTTTTCCGCTAACGGCTGGCTGACATTTCCCAACGATCCGGTGACTACAATGTTCATGAACCTGTTTGTTATTGGTTATAAACCACGGCAAAGTCCTTGGCAAAATCGGCCATCTTTACTTTTCCCAGCGTGGGCCGGTTGCGGTAATAATCTTCAAATAATGCCTCGTTCTGGATGCTGGCGTTCATCTCAACGAGACCTTTGGCAATCTGCGGGTTCACCCCTGCGTCGATCATACCTTTCAGGAGCTGCTCATCAGGAATTACTACCCATTTCAAATCGGGCTTGCTTATGGCCGCTCCTAAAATATGTGCTATTTCATTGGCACTGATTTCTTCGCTGGCAACATAACGTACTTTTCTGGTTGCTGGTTTAGGGTTTTCAATTTCTTCGGCAACAGCCGCCGCAATATCAATGGGAGAAACCCAGGGTTTTTTGTTATCCCCGCCATAGTTGGTTGCAATAACGCCTTGTGTTTTTATCGTATTGATGAAACCATACAAATTGTAATAGAAACCGACAGGGCGCATAAACGTAATTGCTACGTCAGATGGCAATGCGTTCAGAGTGCCCTCCATAACGTAATAAAAACTGAGAATGCCGTTTCCTTTCTCCATATGGGCGCCGATGCTGCTGAGCTGAACCACGCGCTTCACACCCGATTGTTCGATGGCCTGCACGTAATTGCTGATTACCTGTTGCACTTGCGCCGGAATATCAAGATCCGGGTCGGTATAATTTCCCGGCGGTATCATGGTATACACGGCATCTGCGCCTTTAAAAGCGGCCGCAAGAAAATCGACGTCTTCAACGGTTCCTATGGCTGCTGTTGTACCCAAAGCTTCAATGGTATCTTTCCGTTCTTGCTTGCTGCTGATTACGGTTACATCATGACCTTTTTCCACCAGCTCTTCCGCGAGAGGCTTGCTGATGTGTCCTAATGATCCTGTTACTACAATGTTCATGAGTGTTCCTTTATTTGCTGTTGGTAAATCTTATGGAATAAAGGTCGGCACTCCTGGTTTACCCCGCGTAGCCTGATCTCAGATTGTTGTAGCCGTTTCTTCTGTTTGGTGCCAATATGAGATGTCATTGCTAAAAGAGAAGCGAAGCGAAGCAAGCGCCGCGGCAATCCTGTTTACATCCCGGCAGCGATCCAACAGAAATCCATTATAGAGCTTGTTGCCGCTTCCACGACTGTGTATCGGGTTGGTCCACCTCGAAGATGTGCAGACGGGAGGCGACCTCAGGCCGGCGCTGGGCAAACGTATCCAGGTCTGCTCCGAGAATGACATACTGCCTGACGCCACGTCCGGCCTGTTCCACGACCAGATCCTGATTTGATTAGAAGATGTGAAAAATAATGCACACCTGAAATGTGATCCTGGTGTGGGTTGCCTGCAAAAAAGGTGGAGGATCTCGTTTGCAGTGCTTATTGTCCAGACGAAAACTCCCAGACCAGCGTGGGGTCGCGGAGTAAATAAGAAGCTTTATCCTTTTGACTTCTCACTCACACACAATGGCAAAAACTCGTGGTATCTTGCCGTATAATACAACCGTACTATAAATCAATCGATCAGAACAGCAATAGCTTATGTCTGATATCTATACCGATTCTTTTTATCGCCATATTGCCCAGACCAGCGACAGCCCGATGGCTCTGGAAATCGATTATGCGGAAGGGCCGTTTATTTTCACAAAAGATGGGAAACGATACCTGGATCTGATCTCCGGGATTGCTGTCAGCAGTCTCGGGCACCGGCATCCGGCGGTCGTACGTGCGGTGAAGGAACAGGTCGACCGGCATATGCATGTGATGGTATACGGCGAATATATCCAAAAACCGCAATCGCAGTTGGCCGAACTGTTAACGTCGCTGCTGCCGGAGAAGCTGGACCGGGTCTATTTCGTGAACAGCGGGACCGAGGCGAATGAGGGTGCTCTGAAGCTGGCCAAGAAACATACAGGGCGGCACAAACTGGTATCCTTTCACAACAGCTACCATGGCGACTCGCACGGATCATTGAGTGTGACCGGCCGGGAAGTGTACCGCAAACCGTTTCAGCCTCTGCTGCCGGATGTGCATTTCCTGAACTACAACAGCACGGAAGGTCTGGACGCAATTGATGACCAGACAGCGGCAGTCATCCTGGAACCGATCCAGGGAGAAGGGGGTGTCATCCCGGCGGACAAAGAGTGGCTGAAGAAGGTGAGACAGGCATGCGACGACGCAGGTGCCGTGCTCATCTTTGATGAAGTACAGACCGGGTTTGGCAGGACCGGCTACCTGTTCGCCTTCGAATATTATGATGTCGTGCCGGACATCATGACCCTTGCCAAGGCGATGGGAGGAGGGATGCCGATCGGCGGTATTGTGAGTTCATCAGGGATATTTGAGGGCTTTAAGCACGATCCGCCGCTCAACCACGTAACGACGTTTGGCGGGCATCCGGTGAGTTGTGCCGCCGCTTATGCTGCACTACGCGCGCTTATCTCAGAAGGGTGGATTGGCCGGGCTGGGATGATCGAGGAAAAGGCGCGTGCGATATTACAGGGTCCTGGTATCGTTGAAGTACGCGGCCGCGGTGCCATGCTCGGCCTGGAACTGGAAAACCGGGAGCTGACCCGGAAGGTCGTTGAAGAATGCCTGCAAAAAGGAATCATTCTCGGCTGGACCCTCCATTCCAACACGCTGATACGCATCGCTCCGCCGCTGATCATCGGGGAAAAGGTGTTGGAGGAGGCGTTGGAGACGATTGTTGAGGTGATACGTGTTCATAACCGGATGTCCTCCTAATACTGGTTTTGTTTCGCTGTCAACATAAGAATGTCATTGCCCGTGAGGGATCCCTTCGGGACGAGAAACGTCTTTAGTGCGACTGCGCCTTCGCGTAGCCATTAACCCTGAATAACTTTTCACTTTAGATCGGCTTCGGCGTAGCAATCCCGTCAATATTCGGAATCGGTCAAAAGACATGTCATAATCGTTGCACTAATGCCACGAGATCCTTCAGCCGGTAAACCGGGCTTCGGGATGACAGACAGTTTAGAGCGCCGGGACCAACCCCGGATAAATAGGACTTCAGGATGAAATGTTGATGTAGCGTATCCTCATATCTCCTTACTTCCTTATGCCCCTATTCCCTAAACCCCCCAATTAACTGTTTGTAAGAGAAAAGCTTATACTTCAGAAAACGAACATAATACACGCCAAATCCGTTAAGCCTAAAGGACGGATAAAATGGGTCTGAAGAATTTTTTTTAAAAAAAACCGAGAAAGAGAAATCAGCCATGGCAACTACAAATTTAATCAGTATTAATCCTTCCACCGGTAAGAAAATCAAAGAATATGACGAAATGAGTGCGGCAGAGGTGGATTCCGTATTGAGAGATGTCGCAGAGAGCCAGAAAGAGTGGCAGGAGACGGCCATGAATGAGAGAAGTAAGATTCTCCGCAAAGTAGCGGCACGATTGCGTGATGAGTCCGGTTACTTTGCCGAAATCATGGGCAGGGAGATGGGCAAGCCGCTGAGTCAGGGTGCGGCCGAAGCAGAGAAATGCGCCTGGGTGTGCGAATATTACGCCGAAAATGCGGAAAACATGTTGCAGGATGTACCGGTGTCGACGGATGCCCGTGAAAGCTATGTCCATTACGAACCGTTGGGGACGGTCTTTGCGATTATGCCTTGGAATTACCCGTTTTGGCAGGTGTTCCGGTTTGCCGCTCCGGCACTGATGGCGGGTAACGCAGGGGTATTGAAGCATGCGGAAAACGTGACCGGCTGTGCGGTGGCCATCGAAAACCTGTTTAAAGAAGCCGGACTCCACGGCAACCTGTTCCGAAGCCTGCTCGTCAGCCGTGATCTGGCCAAACATGTGATTGAACATCCGCTCGTTGCCGCTGTGACGCTGACCGGCAGCACAAAGGCGGGAAAAATCGTGGCGGCTCAGGCCGGTGCGGTGCTCAAGAAGACGGTGCTCGAACTGGGTGGCAGTGATCCGTATGTGGTTCTGAAAGATGCGAACCTAAAAAAAACCGTAGAGACATGCGTCACGTCCCGGATGCTGAACAGTGGTCAGAGTTGCATCGCAGCCAAACGCTTCATCGTTGTCGACGACATCCATGATGATTTCGTAAATGGTGTGGTTGATCTGATGAGAGACAAGAAGATGGGTGCTTATGACGAGGATGGTGTTGATCTGGGTCCCCAGGCTCGTGAGGATCTCAGGGCAAATCTTCACCGCCAGGTTCGTGAAAGCATCGATAAAGGAGCGAAACTGCTGCTGGGCGGCAACCCCGGAACTTCGAATGGCTTCTTCTATCCGGCAACAGTATTAAGCCATGTCACAAAGGGCATGCCCGCTTTCGATGAAGAGACGTTTGGTCCCGTTGCGGCGATTGTCAGGGCAAAGGACGAAGAGGAAGCCATTGCCCTGGCCAACGACACCAGCTATGGACTGGGTTCTGCCGTTTTCACGGAGGACCTTGAAAGAGGCAGGTACATTGCCGCTCACCGATTGAAATCAGGCGCCAGCTTTGTCAATGATTTCGTGAAATCCGATCCACGGCTTCCGTTTGGTGGCATCAAAAACTCGGGGTATGGCCGCGAGCTCTCCCCATTCGGTATCCGCGAGTTCCTGAACACAAAGACGGTATATGTTGCGTGAGTGATTGCAGGTCACGCAAGGCAGTCCGATGAATATAAATGTAAGTGTTGGCGAAGAACGAACATTAGGTCAGAACCCCGAAGGGGTTTAACCTGAATAGCTCCGGATAAAATCCGGGGTAGAAATGGGTATTTGCAGCCAACCCCAAACGGGGTTGAATAAAATGGGCAGACAACGTGTAACCCTGTTCAACCCCTCTCGGGGTTGTGTCTATGTTAATCTATGCACCGGGTTGTCACCCGGTGCTATTCGTATTTAAGCCCATTCGGGCTTAGGAACATTACAAAAAATCCCCATTTTAGTATATGTGCGATTTATGTATATTGATTCTGGACCAAGCAAACAAAATGTACTATGGAACAGCAATCACCGCAACCGATCCGCGGCCGCGGTTCGTCCGATAATCCGCAAAACCGGTTCGAAGGATATTACTTCGAAGAGGACCTCAACGAGACCTTTGATGACGACCGGCCCGCCACTCGCTACCTGAGGGATGATACCGATCATATCATAAGCTACAACAACAGTCCGGATGTCGGTTTCGAGGCCAGCATTAACCCCTACCGTGGATGTGAACACGGCTGCATCTATTGTTATGCGAGACCCACGCATGAGTATCTGGGCATGTCGGCAGGATTGGATTTCGAGACTCGGATTATGGTCAAATACAATGCCCCGGAACTGTTGCGGCGTGAATTGGCAAAACCATCCTGGAAACCACAGGTGCTGGCAATGAGTGGTGTGACCGATCCGTTTCAGCCGGTAGAACGCCGTCTCGAATTGACAAGGAAATGTCTGAAGGTATTGGCCGAATGCAGGAATCCGGTGGGGATCATCACAAAAAATTTCCTGGTGACACGCGACATTGATGTGCTAAGTGAACTGGCGAGATACAACGCGGCATCGGTATGTTTATCTATCACCACGCTGGATGCCGATCTGGTTAAGGTAATGGAGCCGAGGACGTCCAGACCGGAACGACGGCTTGAAGCTATCAGGCGATTGACCGATGCCGGTATTTGGGCTGGTGTTAATGTGGCACCGGTCATACCCGGCCTGACGGATCATGAGATGACTGCAATTCTCGAGAGGGCCAGAGATGCCGGTGCCCGGTTTGCAGGTTTTGTGCCGCTTCGCCTGCCATTTGCCGTAAAGGATCTGTTCGTGAAATGGCTGGAGGATCATTTTCCGGATCGAAAAGAAAAAGTGCTGAATAAAATCCGTGATATGCGGGGTGGGAAGCTGAATGTCAGCGAGTTTGGAGAACGTATGCGCGGAGACGGCAATTTCGCCGACCAGATCCGGCAGATGTTTCATATTCACACGCGACGGTTGGGGCTGAACCAGGATCGGTACACCGTAACTACCGAACATTTCCGGAGGCCGTCGCTGAATGGGCAGATGCAGCTGTTTTAAAGAACTTTAGGCTGTCAGCGTTTGCCTATTTTACAACGCAGGTCCAGGCGTCCTCGCCTGGACTACAAGCCGGAATGATCTGCGATGGATCGATGATGAGTCCTTAACACATGTCTGTCATTGCAAGAGGAGTCCCTTTAGTGCGACATGGCAATCTCGTTTAAGTCTAACTCTATCGGTTATATGGATCGGTGTCGAGGTGGACGAGATTGCCACGGTGTCTTCTTAAGTTTTTTCCGGATGGCTGTCCCCAATTGGGTACCCTGTTTGTCGAGCATATTGGCATTGTTCCTGGGGAAGACACCTCGCAATGACAATCCTTTTTGAGGATGATAAATATCAATCTTGGCGATTGAAATGTTAGGTACCCTGGTTTTTTTTCGACAGACTAAATATGACAAACATCATTAACCACAATGTGCACAGAGGATTACACAAAGATCACAGCGCAATATTCAACATTTTAGACCCGCCGCAAACAGGCCTTAATAACTCAATAATCAATAACTAATTACCCGATTTCATCGGCTCCTTTTCCAGGCTATCTATAAACATCGCAACGATCCGGTCAAAGCTCTCATCGCAGTCCAGTGAAAGACCGAAACCTCCAGCGATTTCAATGGTTGTGAAACCATGAACCACGCTCCGGAAACCGCGAATAGTATGAAGCGAATCTTCTTCGGATAAGCCATAGGGAGCAATCACAGCCTGAACTATGGAAATCACCCGGCCTTCCATCGATCTGAGTTCTGGACTCCCCACTTGTTGATTATTGGATGCTTTCAAGGTCACAAGGTATAATCCCGGGTTTTCTTTGATGTGGCTGCGGTAAGCGTAGGCCAGTGATCTGATGGCATCGGGACCTGACTTCCCGATCACTGCCTGGGTCATATTTTCGGCCATCTTTCGAGTATTCAGGATACTCAGTTCAATGAGCAAGTGGGGCAGTCCATTGATGTGGTTATACAGTGATGGTGGCTTGATACCCAATTCGGAGGCCAGCCGGTTTAGAGACAGCGCATCAACACCTTCGCGGTTAACCAGGTTAGCAGCCATTGCAACCACTTTATTTTTATCAACCTTAGCTCTGCGCGGCATGTTCTTTTTGATTCATTTTTAATGTTCTCAGGAAGGATAAAATCAACGGATTCGTGGTGTCCGGCACTTCTGCATGGGGATAATGCCCAACATATTGAATGATATGATATTCACCATGTACCAGCCCGCTGAGATAGATTGCCTCTTTTTCGGGGTCTTTGAAATCGGGATCCCTGCTGCCCATGATGATTTCAACAGGAACCTTCACTTTATCCAGTCGTTCGGCCGATGCCCGGTTGGATGAGGTAGTCATCTTTCTGACCGAGGCTAAGCGCCCGGGTTCTTTTAAGTTGGCCGTCAGATTATTCAGATACGTTTGAAAATCATCCGGTTTCTGACTCGGGTACAACGTGGGGAAGTATTTTTCCCATATCCATCTTCCCCAGGGAGGTAAGAACAGGAATGTGAAGAGCAGCTTTGCGGCCCACAGAGGCATGACGTCGGTGATATCACGCGTGACCGGACCGATCAGGATGAGTCCGTTTACAGAATCCGGCTCTTCAACCGCCGCCCAGACAGCCGATCCAGCTGATTTGGAAGTGCCGATGATCACAGCGGGTCCGGCATCAAGATGATGAATCAGCTGCAGGACATCGGCTCCCATGTCTGCCACGCTGTACGATGACCAGTGGGCACTCGATTCTCCCATGCCACGCAGGTCCATGGTGACCACACGGTAGCCGGCCCGTTTAAGGGCAGGAACCATGAATCGATATTCGGAACGGACATCTCCCAAAGACGGTAAGCAAATGATCAAAGGCCCGGTGCCAGTATCGTCGTAAGCCAGTTTTTTGTTTTCGATATGAAGGAAGTGGGTTTTCATTGCCTTGTGTGTTTAAAAAATGTGTAAATCGGTGCTGTTGTCTTGGAGATGATTAACTATCATTAATAGTATATTAACTAATATAATTAGTTTATTCAAATTAATTTTTCAGAAAGGTGATTTTATAGGTTGAGAAACAAAGGGAATGAGGCGATATAGGA
>DATFNI010000527.1:0-7500 GCA_035266485.1 Balneolales bacterium | reverse complement strand
GAGTTCCGTTTCATCCCGGGTGTCGATGAGAAACCGTGGAATAACGAAGAGAAAGGATACCGGAGGGATGAAGAGTCCTGGCTGTTGGCTCCGGAGCTTCACAAGATGCCCGTCGTTGAACCGGATGTCCGGAAATTTACTTTCAAGGAGATGGCACTGGGTTATGACGATGAACGTGCTCTTGATGAAGCCGCCCGCTGCCTCGAATGCGGACTTTGTGTCGAAGCTTGCCCTGCCCACATGGACATACCGGAGTATATTCGTGCAATCAGGGAAAACCGGCTGGATGACGGCTTAAAAATCCTGTATGAATCGAATCCATTTTCGGAGTCCTGCGGTCGCGTTTGTACAGCCCGTTGCCAGGATGTCTGTGCCCTATCTCACAACGGTGAGGCCATCCCGGTGCGCTGGCTAAAACGCTATATCACGGACAAGACGGCGGATCAAAAAAACGAAATTCTGCGTCCTTCCCATCATGTTGGCGAATCAGGTAAAAATATTGCCCTTGTCGGCGGCGGGCCATCCGGGTTGTCTGCTGCATACTACCTGCGCCAATATGGTCATGCCGTAACGGTTTATGAGAAGCATGAACATTTAGGTGGGATGCTCAGGTACGGAATCCCTGAATACCGCCTGCCCAAAGCAGTGCTCGATCGTGAGATCCAGGTGATACTCGATGCCGGTGTAAAAGTGATCACAGGTATCTCGATCGGCAAAAATGTGACGCTGGAACAACTTCAGGATCAGTACGATGCCGTCTATCTGTCGGTTGGGGCACAGACCGGAACCGGTATGCCCATCGATGGCATGGATACGCCGGGCGTACAGATCGGCGTCGATTTCCTCGATCGGATTGCTTCCGGCGAACGTCCCGATCTGGGTGAAAAGGTGGTCGTAGTCGGTGGCGGCAACACGGCGATGGACGTGTGCCGTTCGTCAGTTCGGTTGGGTGCCAAAGAGGTACAGGTGTTGTATCGCCGGACCGAACAGGAGATGCCCGCCAACCACGAAGAGATTGTAGAAGCACAGGAAGAAGGTGTGGATTTTCATTATCTCGCCGCTCCCATACGTATTTCGCGTAACGGCGACAAACTCCATATCGATGCCATCCGCATGGAACTTGGTGAACCGGACAGCAGCGGACGCCGACGCCCCGTTCCTATTCCCGGATCTGAATATGCAATCGAGGCGGATACCTGCATCATGGCCATCGGACAAAAAGTCGATGCTTCACTTGCCGAACATACGGAAGTTAAGCTTACCCGATGGGGAACATTCGAAGTCGATACGGACACACTGGCCACAAATATCCCGGGTATCTATGCCGGCGGCGACTGCCAGACGGGTCCCGATGATGCCATACGGGCTATTGCCGACGGAAGGAAAGCCGCTTACTCAATCAATAAGTATCTGGATAAAAAGGATTAAGTATCTCAGATGGAAATAGGATTCCTTGCCTAATTAACAGTTAGTGTTGTATCTTCTGTTACACCATTAACTTAAAGGAACAGGTCATGGCGTTCGGACTTGCGAAGAGAACGAGACTCAAACTTGCATACCTTGCAATTGCTATTGGACTCATTATCCATGTTTGGGTACCGTCCGGTCACTTAGCAGATTTCTTCATGGGAGCCACCATTTCGTTTGGTTCCATCGTTATTCTGATGACCATGTGGCAATCCAGAAATCAGGAAACAGCCTGAGTTAATCCAGTACTTTTTCCTTAGCCTTATGATTCGTGAACGCATCCATCATGTCCATTGGGATAGGCATGAACAGGAAGGTGCTGTGTTCCCCGCTCATGTCGGTCATTGCCTGCAGGAACCGGATCTGTAAAGCCGTAGGCACTTTGCTGATCATTTCACCGGCTAACACCAGTTTCTCTGCCGCCTGATATTCACCCTGCGCGTTAATGATCTTGGCACGACGCTCACGTTCCATCTCGGCCTGCCTTGCCATGGCACGCTTCATGGAGTCCGGCAACACCACATCCTTTATTTCAACGGATGTGACCTTGATCCCCCACGGATCCGTCTGAAGATCCAGGATATCCTGAATTTTCAGGTTAATTTTGTCGCGTTCGGTCAATAGTTCGTCCAGTTCGACTTGACCCAATACGCTACGCAACGTGGTTTGTCCGAAAAGAGATGTCGCTTCCAGGAATCGCTCCACTTTTACGATAGCCGCTTCGGCATCCACAACGCGAAAATAAATAATCGCATCCACGTTGATCGTCACATTATCGCGCGTTATGACCTCTTGTTTGGGTACGTTGATCGTAAGTATCCGCATATCCACTTTCACCATCCGGTCGATGAACGGGATCAGCAATACCAGGCCAGGGCCTTTCGCACGCAATAACTTACCAAGCCGGAATACAACGCCGCGCTCGTACTCGCGTAAAATCCGTATGATCTGCGGCATAAATACGGCTAAAACAATAATAATGGTGACAACCCATATAATCAGGCTCGTCAATTCTTCGGTTCCGTTCATACCTTCTCCTCCTTATGATCTGTCAATTTCACATGTAGTTTTAGCCCGTGAATATCCGTCACGATACAATGATCCCCTCGGGTTATGTTCTGGTCGCTTATGGCCTGCCAGTTTTCACCCTCTATAATCACGCGCCCCCCCTCTTTTCCAATGTCGGTCAATGCAATAGCCTCCTCTCCCAGCATCATTTCCCTGCCCGATTTTATCTTCATAAACTGGGCTTTGATACCGGCACTCACGATAAATGCAAAGAAGAGGACGGTCAGGATGGTAAACGGGATCAGGAAGCTTAGCGAAAGCTGATACATCGAGGGGAGGTCCTCAAATAACATCAATGCGCCCAGTATGAACGCCACGGCACCACCCACGGTCAACAGACCGAAAGTAGGCGTGAATACTTCCAGGATGAAAAGGATGATGGCCAGGCCGATCAAAGCAAATCCGGCGATATTCACCGGCATGGCTGCCACGGTATAGAGCAGCAGGATCAGTGCAATGGCACCAGTTACTCCCGGGAAAATGGCGCCCGGGTTGCTGATCTCACCGATAATGCCGTAGATGGCAATGAGCATCAGGATGAACATCACTTCCGGGTGAAACAGGAAACGAAGCAGTTCCTCGCCTTTCGTCATTTTCAGCGGGACAATTTCCGCTGTTTTCGTGTGCAGAACCTTCCCGTCCACTTCTTTTCCGTCAATCTTCTGCAACAGGTCGGCCAGGTTGTCGGCAATCAGATCAATGACGTTGATTTTCAACGCTTCGTCGGCCGTGATCGACGCACTTTCACGGACTGCTTTCTTTGCCCATTCCACATTGCGTTTTCTCCGGCTGGCGATACTCTCAATATAGCTCTCTGAATAGTTGACGATCTTTTCGCTCATCACCGTGTCCATCTGCTGTGCTCCACCTATTGTGACCGGGTGGGCAGCCCCGATATTAGTTGCCGGAGCCATCGCGGCGATATGAGCAGCCAGCGTGATAAACGTACCTGCACTGCCGGCCGATGCTCCCTGTGGCGCCACATACACGACAACAGGTACCTTGGACGCAAGAATAGCTTTGACAATTTCCTTGGTCGTCTCAAGCAGACCTCCGGGCGTATCCAGCTCAATGATAAGGCATTGTACCTGTTGTTCTTCCGACTCACCGATGCCCCGTGCAATGTATGAATAGGTTGTTGGACCTATGGCACCGTCGATCTGGATCAGGTTCACTCTCGGGGAACTGACTGGCGTCCCGTCCTGCCGGGACGATAAGCTAAATAAGCTTATAAATATTAAAATAATAACACCCCTCATAATCATCAATTTATGAGAAATGAAATATCAAGTAACTAATTGTAAATTAATAATTGTTGTTTTAAGATAAAATAGTCTGAATTTAAAGATATATGAAATATCCTGTCGCCAAATACCGCTTTTTAAAATCTATCTACAATCTGCATCTAATGGATTTTTGGCAATAACCGGTTATCTCGCAATCATGATTATCACAGTGATAATCAATACAGAAACTCCAGCCAGGAAAACTCCCCATATGCTTTTTTGAACGGCCGGACTTATTTCACGGCCCCGCATAAGTATCTGGAGCAGAGTGGAAATAAGCGTTGCAACAATTGCAATGATAATGACAAACATACCTTTGTTCATCGTTCACCTCCACTTATTCTGATGAATAATCCAGGCATAATTGTACTCATCGTTTTCACTAAAGCAGCCTATATTGCCTCTCCAAAGCCGGATCATTCGGCCTACAGTTAATATACACAACCTGTTATCTTAATTCCGTTTTAAAAGGATCAGATGTAAGAACGTTCATAATTCTGGCATTTTGGCCGGATTCAAGCTTATCGGGCAAAATACATTTACGTTGCCAACTGCAAAAATTAACCATCGCTCTCTCCTTATATATTTCCAGATACCAAACAGAGCTGTCAGCAGATAATCATTAGGATAATCTATCTATCAAAATTGCAATTCAACTGACCCGAAATAGAATCTTTTCAGCATTCATACAGGTTAAACGGGTCCTCTTAAATCAAAATGCGTATTCATACTATAATCCTAAAGATTAAATATTGGTTAATAGAAGGGGATGGATTTTCAATGATTCTTCTATTGACAATTCATGGATAAAAGTTGATATTTTTTCAGTTAAAGGTATAGCTAATGTCCATATGACCATTGAGTTAAGTTAATTAAAAAGGAAGTGTGCAGTTATTTCTTTCAGATATCTTCCTGGCGGCACACAGATGAAGCCCATCCTTTAACTTTTTCTCTCATTGATGCGTAGCAAGCAGGTTTTGAAGTAGGTGTCTAAGATTTCAGATTATAATCTGTAAAAAAAGGATAAATGAAATCAATATTCCCATAACAGGTTATGGTTGAATCATTTATTTGTTTTGACCTCTCAAAATTTTGAAGGACTTAACATGGGACATGCCTAATTCGCTATGATGTATTAGGTAATAAGCCCGATAGGATTTTGATAACCTAAAACAGACCGCATTAACCAGGATAAAACCATACAAAACGGAGGCGTCCAATGAAAAAAATGCTACTCTCATTATTCACTCTACTTGCTCTGTACGCCTTTGACGCGTACGGCCAGGTTACTAATCTAATGGTCAACAACCAGGCTACAAGCTTTACTATGACTTCCGGAGACACACTGTCATGGAGTTATGACGTGCCTGCACCGGGGGATACCACGCTGGTTGAAGTCTGGATCGATGAAGATAATAGCGGTACGATTAACTCAGGCGATATCATGTGGAATTATTTCATCCAAATCGATGGCGACACAGTGGGACATAACGGTCCGCCCGACATGGATGGAATGGCGGATGGACATGTTTCCTTTAAACAGCCCGTTGGCTTGGCGCCTGCACATTACATATTGGCCTACGAGAACCATCATATGACGAAAACGGTCTCTGCAACTGTTACAGCTCTTGCTTCACCAACCTTTACTATTTCCGGAAATGTTTCTGATGCGAGCGGAGGTGTCCAAAATGTCGTTGTAAACCTGGGGGCAGAATACAACGGTAATTTTTGGACAGCTATTACCGATGCAAGCGGCAATTTTACTATTCATATGAACGCTGATACTACGGGTAACCCCTGGCGATTGAAGGTTGATAACATTGCCTCTTTTGGATCGGATATTATATCCCCTGACCGATATTCCATGACTCTCGATAAGAGTGTGGCACCCTCATATCCCAACAACGATTTTACGATAACCATGGCTTCGGCATCCATTACCGGCACCTTATTGGGTGACAATGGGAAGCCAATGATCGGGAGTGATGTCTATATCAGTTCGATGAATGGGAGCCTAAACAGGAATACGGTGACAGATACATCAGGAGTATTCAAGATAGGCCTGCTCTCGAGCGAGTTGCCATTGACCAACCTGAATCTTGGTGCCGGTGACAACCGTGACACCAGCATCGTTACTGCTCAGTATACCTTTGGCAGTGTACAATCGGGAGACAACCTGAATCATGACCTCCGAATATATAATGCCAACTCAACAATCAGCGGTCGGGTCACTATCAACGGTAATGCACCGGGTTTCATGATCAACGTATATGCGCAGAGTGCCGATACAGGGTTCAGCCAAACGCAAACGGATAATAATGGAAACTATCTCGTTCATGTGAGCACCAAGATCCACAATTATATGATTGCTCTCGGCAGCAGTGTACAGAATTACACCTATACCAGTCCGACAGTCCAGGCCGGGGCGGCCAATGTGAATATCAATTTGCTGGCAACAGCCATATCGAAAAATGGTCCTGATGTCCCAACCCGATACTCACTCTCTCAAAACTATCCGAATCCATTCAACCCATCCACGCAGATAACCTATCAGCTTAAAAGTGCCCAACACGTTCGTCTGACGGTGTTTGATGTTACCGGAAGGGAAGTAGCCGTCCTTGTTGATAAGATACAGAATGCGGGAGCACACACGGTCACTTTTCATGCGGATAATCTGTCGACCGGAGTCTATTTCTACCGGTTGAAAGCGGGTAATTTTACCAACACAAAAAAGATGATCCTGTTGAAATAGAATAACGGCAGGCTAATTTGAAATCACGATTTGTGTCGTTAGCAACCGGCCGGTCCATATGGTATGATTCGTACCCCATGGACCGGCTTTTATTGTGAGTATCCTTGTCTATTCCACGTTTTGTATTTTAATGTTTCTCTCTATGTATCAGAGAAGTGCCTACCTCCAACCCTTCTGATCCGGGGTTGTTCTCAATCTGTTTCTTTGTCTTAATATTGCTGCTCTCCTCTTTCAAGAGAGATTCAATGTTCTCGAATGTGATATCTGACGAAGGCAAAAGCGAGAGCACCTTTTGCATCATAGTCAGCTTATAATTTCTCAGATCTGCTTCATGTTCTAACCGAAGGTATTCTTTTCGCAATTGGATAGACAATACATTTTCTTTGTGCCGGAAAAACTGCCCCAGGGCAATGATGATGGAACCCCATGCCAGGGCCGTCACATCAAAGGCGAACGGAAAGTTCATAAGGGTCAGCATAATGGAAGACAGGATCATCACTGCACCGATACCCGTAGTTGTTTTGTAGGATTGCAACGATCTTTTCCAGCCAGGCATCCCCCGCTGCACGGCATCCGAAGAGGTCGCCGTTTTAAACTCTGACGATTCCATTTCAGCACTAGAGTCATGTCAAGTTAAAATTGTCGGATAAAGCCTTTTCAGCTTTACCCTGGCTTTATCGGTTGTAAACTGCCAATTTATGGTAGATTTTTTATTGTTCCTGTTTTGTTGCCAGGCGCAGGCCTCTTTTCTCATGGTTTCAATTTTGTCCATTCTCCGATTCAGGCATTGACCCATTAACACATTGAGTTCTATTTCAGCCATGTTTAGCCAACTCCCATGCTTGGGGGTATAGATAAATTCAAATCGATCCCATATCCGTTTGGCTTCTTCCGGCGGGAAAGTTTCATATAAAGCCGCCGGTTTAT
>DATFNI010000526.1:0-2038 GCA_035266485.1 Balneolales bacterium | reverse complement strand
ATGATGGCTAAACATACTATTGACACTATGCGTCTCTTGCAAGAAAAAACAAAAGGTAATCTTACCGACGAAGAGAGAGAACTTGTTGAAACAAGTCTATATGACCTGAAGATGCGGTATGTAAATTCCAATTCCTGATCTTGTGAGTTTCTCTGGGATGATTTCCATGGGAAACACCCTTTCTAATAAAATAGAACCTTTCGTTATCCTTAAATAACGATGACACCATCATCTTTGACAGTAACAGCTCCGGCTAAGATTAATTTATACTTTGCCGTGCTGAATAAACGGAGGGATGGCTACCATGAAGTTGAGACTGTTATGCAGAAGATCGACCTTGTTGATCGTCTCACCTTCACTTTTTCAGCCTCGGGCTTTAAATTAACCTGTTCCGATAGCAGGTTGCCTGTAGACGATACAAATCTGGTTGCCAAAGCAGCAAACAGTTTTTTTGGTTTTACCGGAATTGCATCTGATGTATTGATTCATCTTGAAAAAAATATACCAATTGCGGCAGGTTTGGGGGGCGGCAGCAGTGATGCCGGTATCTGTCTGGTTGGCTTAAACACTTTTTTCAAAGCCGGGCTTAATGAAAATCAACTGTTAGAACTGGCACGTCCCCTTGGTGCTGATGTCCCTTTTTTTGTTTCCAGCTGGCCCGCTGCCTGTGCTACGGGAATCGGGAATGAACTCCGCTGTGTCGAGCCGGTTGAGCCATGCTGGATTGTGCTGGTTAATCCTGGGATATATGTCTCGACCAAGTGGGCTTATGACAATTTTAGATTGACAAGAGATGGTAATCCATATAATGTACTTGGCCGTTTTAAATTAACCGTTGACGATAATTTGTCAAAGTTTGCATCTCTCCAAAAGGCTGATACAACAAGATTATTTAATGATCTTGAGAAAGTAACGATCGAAAAACACCCAGTTCTCCAGGAGATTAAGGATCAGTTTCTCGCTGACGGTGCAAAAGCGACACTTATGTCTGGAAGCGGCGCGACTGTTTTTGGTGTTTTTGAACAACGTGCTCATGCTTTGAAGAGTAAAGACCAATTTAGTGAACACTATTCAGCTGTATATTTAGCTGAGCCTGTAAGGTATTAATCGTTCCCTGAACTGTACAGTTTTACGGGGTATTAAAGATGCTGGGGTGTCGTCAAGCGGTAAGACACAGGCCTTTGACGCCTGCATTCGTAGGTTCGAATCCTACCACCCCAGCCAATTTTGCAGCTCAAAAAAAGATACCAGAGGGGTAAATTATAATGGGAGTTGAAATGCTTAAAGATATGAAAGTATTCACCGGCAATGCCAACAGAGCATTATCACTTTCTATCTGTGAGCATTTGCAGATACCGCTTTCCGAAGCTGAAGTACGCCGTTTCAGTGACGGAGAGATATTTGTTGAAATCGGTGAAAATGTTCGAGGACGTGATGTGTTTATCATTCAGCCCACCAGTCCTCCGGTGAATGATCATTTGATGGAAATGGTTATTATGGTAGATGCTCTGCGCAGAGCTTCGGCGCGGAGGATTACTGCTGTTTTGCCGTATTACGGCTATGCCCGGCAGGATAGAAAGGTCAGACCCAGAGTACCGATTACGGCAAAAGTTGTCGCCGAGATGATGATGGTCGTTGGTGTGCGTCGAGTACTCACTATGGATCTTCATGCCGGACAGATTCAGGGCTTTTTCAATATCCCCGTGGACAATCTGTACGCTGCTCCAATATTATTGGAGCATATTTCCCAAAAATATAATGATGTTGTCATGGTGTCACCGGACGCAGGCGGTGTGGAGCGTACCCGGGCATTTGCCAAACGACTCAATGCTGATCTGGCAATTATTGATAAGCGCCGTGAACGTGCTAATGAATGTATGGCAATGAATGTCATTGGTGATGTACAAGATAAAACTGCAATACTCCTTGATGATATGGTGGATACTGCCGGTACGCTATGTTCGGCGGCAGATATCCTTGTGGCTCGAGGAGCTAAAGCGGTTTACGCCTGCTGTTCCCATGGTGTTCTCTCGGGTCC
>DATFNI010000525.1:0-9953 GCA_035266485.1 Balneolales bacterium | reverse complement strand
AACGAACGTGGTGAACCGGCTTTTCTGCTCGCTTACCCGCTCAACTATGCCAACACCGGAACAGAACGGGCCTACGATATGACCTGGCTGGCAGATCAGCACTGAGTCAGACCTAGTTCTGCAAAGCGGCGCACTCGAGGGCGATATGAGGCTAAAGCCTGCCTTTTGTGCATTTCTCTATTTCAGTTGACTAGCGTCCACTGAAATAGATACGTATTGCCGTCTGCTTCAGCTGACGGAATAAAAGGCTTCATAAACAGGAGCTTTAGCTCTATTCATCGGGTGGTTTTGAGCCTGGTTATTCACATTTTTACATCCCCAAAATTTTGGGCCATGATGAGTCACGGGCGGGAAAACCACGCAGAATTCTGCTCCCAACGCTGAGAACAAGCATATCAGCCTATCTAACCAATGATACTTGTCAACTGCCCATTCTGTTACTAATTTCCAATTTCTTTTTCAAATTTCTGTTCACAAAGGTTCCCAAAGGCAACTAACAACCAACAACTAACAACCCCCGGTATTACAGTCATCTTTGGCATAATCAAATAACTCAGTAACCCAGTAACCCAACAACCCAATAGCTATCTCCGAATCAGTAAAAAAAGCTCTTAAAACGAACGTCGCTACTGAATGGATATTGATCCTGGCAGTATTGGGAACGATCGTCAGCTCGATCTATGTCGGACATCTGCCGCATTTTTCTGCAAATGATCTGAAGATACTCTTCATCTTATCCATGCTTCTGGTCATTGTCAGGGGGCTTGAGCACAGCGCTCTTTTCCCGGCTATCGAAGGCCGGCTGAGTCAGGGAAAGTGGCTCCCGCTGCAACTTATTGTGATAACCGCCATTTTGTCGATGTTTGTAACGAACGATGCGGCATTGCTGGTCATGGTGCCATTTACCTTAAACCTTTCCGTATCGCACAAAAACTGGATTGTGATTGCGGAGGCGATGTCGGCCAATATTGGATCGGCGCTGACACCCATCGGTAATCCACAAAATCTGTATATCTACTCACACTACCATGTTCATGTTTTACAGTTCATGGCAGAGATCCTGCCGTTTGTAGCTGTTGGTCTGTTTGGTCTGGTTGTTTGGGGCTGGTCGCTGAACAGCGGTTTCAAAAATGCAACGAAGGCAAGGAAGGTCTTCCTGGACCGGAACTCATATGTATTTGGCTTCTTTCTGTTACTGATTATGCTCGTAGTGTTGCATATACTCCCGTTTTACCTGTCTGCGCTGGTGCTCATTTACGTATTGCTCGTCGACCGGCGGCTGCTTAAGATAGATTATTCCCTGTTGCTGACCTTCTTTCTCTTCTTTGGATTCTCCAACAATCTGGTGTCACTCATCGATTTTCGTTTCGTGCGACCCGGGCGGATCTTCTGGTTTTCTGCACTCTCCAGTCAGGTAATCAGTAATGTGCCGACAGCGCTATTGTTTGCCAAATTCACCGGTAATTGGCGGGATCTTCTCTGGGGAGTAAGCGTGGGGGGCCTGGGCAACCTGGTGGGGTCGTTGGCCAACCTGATCGCCTATCGTTTTTACAGCCAGCGAACGGGTAAGGTCACATCGTTTCTCTGGCAGTTTCACGTAGTCGGGTACCTGGCTTTCGGGATAAGCTGTCTTATATATTACCTGGTATGACGGCCTTGTTCATAACCCAAATGGATCCTTCCATTGGAATCACTTCAGAACTATGGGAGGGGCTGAGATACAAGCAACAATTTCAAATTTAGCCAAAGCCTATTCCAGGTGGGTAGGTAGTTGCTGACTGGTGTGCCATATAGTAAGCATGTCAATTCGATCGGTTTTGATTTCATAGACCAGCCAGTAATGTCCATGAAGGAGTTCTCTGATCTCGGGTCTGTCGAATTCCGGCACGACGCGACCACTTTGGGGATGCGATTTGAGCAGTTTACACCCCTCGAATACATCCCTTGCCCACTTTACCGCTATTGGAATATTATCAAGGGCAGTATAATCGGAGCATTTTTCCACACGCTGAAGGAATCGATCAGTTAAAATTACTTCCATTTAGATAGATGCTTTTCTATCCGCTCCCTGGCTTCCTCGATCGTGTAAGTTTGTTCCCGTTCAACTTGTTATTTGGCTTCAAGCAGATCTTCGAGTAATTCAAGTTTGCGAGCGAAACGTTCATATTCGGAAACATCCATTAAAACGGCGGCGCTTTTCCCGTGCTGTGTCAAGACAATGGGTTGTTTTTCCTTTTTTAGACGTTTAATAAAGTCTGCCGAGCGTTTCCTGAATTCGGAGAGCGGTTCTATGTCTTTTGAAATGGAAATACTATTCATAATGGTATTTATAAGGTCTTTTAAAGTCCTATAAAGCTACTGATAAGAAGCTCGGTTGGCAAAATAGGTGTTAACGTGAAGTAAAAGTCCGAATGGACTTGAATATGAATAGCTTCGGGTGCAACCTGAACTCTAAGTCAGAGCATCTATAAACCCTGAATGGGTTTAATGAATGAGGATGAACAATATTAGCTTTCGCCATCTCTAGCTAGCATTAATATTGGCGATCATCCGAATGTGTTTATAAACAGCATTACCGCGGCAATGAGCAACGCCACTCCGATGATCTTTTTTAACAGTGCATCACTATTGATGTGCAAAAATAAATTACCAAAGAGAGAGCCGAGAAAGAACGAGAGAGTGACAACGGCTGTGATATCGAAGAAGATGTGTCCCAGGTAGTAGTGTGTTATCGATGAGACAGTGCTGGTAATGACGATCATGAACAGGGCGGTAGCTGCGGCGATGCGAGCCGGGATTTTGAATGCCCCAATCATGATGGGGCCTTTAATAAAGCCGCCTCCAACCCCAAACATACCGGCCACACCTCCGGCTATAAGTCCCAGGAGTGTTGTCAGTATTCCGCTGAAATGATAGGTTCCGTATTCTGTTTTTCGTTCGAAAGCAGGAGGGATCTTGTTTATTTTTTCCAGAAACCTGGTCAGATGTGTGTTCTCGTCGGATTTGTCCCGGATCATGATGATTCCTGAAATCAGAACAAACAACGCGAAAAGTATTTCCAGCCTATTGACAGGAAGCCAAGCGGTAAGCATGGCTCCGATAAAAGCGCCCACCATGGTGGGTCCCTCAAGAAGCAAGCCGGCTTTAAAATCAACGAGATTCTTTTTTTTCTTGAAATAGGTCGAGGTCAGGCTGGAGGGGAAAAGGGCGACAGAGATGGCGCCAATTGCGTGGGTGATCGGTATGTGGAACACCATGATGAGGATAGGCGCCATGATAACCCCACCTCCAAAACCCGTAACCGTACCAAATGCACTGATAAGAAAACCCAGGAGGGCTATTAAAAGATAAACCAGCATGAACAGGTATTTAAAAAGTTACCGCCAGATCACATTACTCCTTTTTGATGGAATGCCAATAGTATGGAGGATTATAACTCTTGTCAAACAGATTAACGATTCTTCAAAATGATTAATTCATCATGATGAACGAATAAATAACCGGGCGGGTTATTTGCTGAAAGTTAATCGGGATCAACGGATAATGTAATTTCACGCGATTTGGATTGCAGACCGTGATTCGGTTATCAGGTTGATTATGGTAATGGTTGGCATAATAAACAGACACTTTTTTGCTTTTTACTTTGAGATCAATTTACTTGAAAAAATCTTTTACAGGTAAACGTATTAATAGCCGGTTCATTGGCTTCATAACAATAACTTAAAATACGGAATCATCATGGGCTTACTTCCCAGCTGGGTGCCGAATGTGCATCCGCTAGTCATCCACTTTCCTATTGCATTATTATTTGCAGCTGTTCTGTTCGATTTTTGGGGCCTTGTAAAACGGGATGCGACATGGGCCACAAAAGCCGCTCTGACACTCTTCGTGCTGGGAGCCATAGCCGCAATAGTAGCCGTTATTACTGGTCATGAAGCGGCCGGAGGGCTCTACCACGCCGGCTTGCTTCCCAAAAGTGCGGGTGCCGATTTGCACGAACATGCCGAGCTGGGAGAAGATACCGCATGGTTTTTCGGCATTTACGTGGTCATCCGGCTTATCCTCACCTGGTGGGGGAAAATGAGTCAGCTGTCTTTTGCCGTTGTTGCGTTTCTGGTAGGCTTTGGCGGCTTGTTCCTCGTCTTTGAGACTGCTGAACATGGCGGGAAGATGGTGTATGACCATAATCTGGGCACTATGATGTTGAAAGAACAGCAGATGAATATGAAGAAAAATGAGACACCCCCTCCACCTGTTCCGGTTCCGGCCGATTCGACGTCACACCAAAACAAAAGCGGAGGCTGAGTAGGTCGAACAGCCTGTCCGGCAAGGCAAACGTTGCACCGGAGAACATCGTAGTACACCGTTGCCTGTTTCCCGAATCGTCTGCTGGCCTCAAATGCGTTGATCCTCTTCCGTAGCGAATGTCCCGGCCATTTCCGTGGATTCAGAGCGAAGCTGATAAGTATGCTTATTTAAGCATGCGGGGCTTTCCTGTCTGCATTGCTGCGAAAGTAGGTCGAACAGCCTGTCCGACAAGACAAACACGGCACCACGAAACCAAAGCTATCAACGGTTGAATAGCTTTCGGTTACCCTTCTCGGAATAGTATAATTTGAGTGGAAACCTGTGAGTAATATATTTGGTTGAACACTGTTGCTTGCCTTACCGGTCGCTTTTCTGTGCGGGAATAAGAATATCAAGTACGTTTTTAAAAAAACAGCAATCTAACGTATTGTCAGTTCCACATTTCTTCATTTGAATTATTCCGTGTAAATTCGATAATAAATGGAACGGGTGTAAGTAGTTATACCTATTTTCAGAATCTGTGCAAATACGTGCTTTGAGGTTGGGAGAGCTGTCAAATCGCTTGTTAGTCGAGCCGCTTATTTTATCAATCAGGGCTGCGAGAATCAAATCTACGGGATTTGCTGCTATTCTTGTGTTTTGTGCTTGTGTCCGGGCGTTTGGAGCAACGGAAACAGGAATTCCTGAGATTCGCAGATACTCTCCGACCATCTATCATGCCAGCTCACAGAACTGGGCGGCTGTTCAGGATAAAAATGGTGTCATGTATTTCGGGAATACCGATGGCGTGCTCAGGTTCGATGGAGTGAATTGGCAACTGATCAGAACGCAAAAAAATACGGCTGTTCGTGCCCTGGCAATTGGGAAAGACGGCAGAATTTATGTGGGGGGACAAAGTGAGTTCGGATATCTGGTACCTGATTCCAGCGGTGTGCTCAAATTTCATTCCCTTGTATCGAAGTTGCGCCCGGCGGAGCGGGACTTTTCCGACGTGTGGAATATCTACGTAACCAATGAAGGAATATATTTTGTTTCCGCACAGCGGCTATTTCGCATGGATAAGTATGGTTTTATTCAGAGCTGGAAAGCGGCATCTTACATTTTTAATTCTTACCTGGTTGATGGGAAAGTACTGATCGATGACAAGAAAAACGGGTTGATGGGTCTGGATAACGATGTCCTCGTTTCCTTGCCCGATGCCAGTGAATTTGTCAAACTCAACACCTGTTCTATCCTGCCATATAACGGGACGACAAAACTGGTTGTAACCAGAGGACAAGGACTGTTTCTCTTCGATGACAGGCATCTCAAGCCTTTTAAAACCTATGCCGACTCACTTCTTAAGGGTTCTGATCCATATATCGCAAAAAAACTGCTGGACGGGACCTACCTGATAGGTACACTCAGGGATGGACTTATTAACATTGACAAGGATGGGTACCTGCTGCACGTGATTAACCGGAAGAATGGGCTGCAGGATAATGCGGTGCTGAATATTTTCGAAGATCAGGATCTGGATGTTTGGGCGATGCATCAGAATGGCATCTCACGAATATCATGGTTTTCTGCTTTTTCCAAATTCTCCGGTCCGCTCTACAATTTGCAAGGCAATGTGGAGTCCATTGTCCGCTATAAGAAAAAGCTGTACGTAGCAACAGGGCTTGGAGTCTATGAGCTGGTTGATGATTTTGGAAATTATGAAAAGAACCAGTACGCATTTCGTCCGGTAAAAGGAATTGACGAGCAGGTATGGAAACTCCTGGCAACTTCACAGGGGATGCTTGCTGCAACGGCAAACGGAGTGTATCGTATCCGGGACAATCACTCCACGCTTTTATCATCAGGGGAGGCTTTTACCTTTTTTCGGCCGCCTAACGATAGTACGACCGTATTCGCCGGTCTTTCCAATGGGGTTGCCATCTTTAATCTTCATGGATCCGAGTGGAAATTTACCGGACGAATACCGGGGATAACCCGTCAAATAAAAAGTATTTACCAGGATTCATACGGGTTATTGTGGCTGGGAACGGACTACCAGGGAGTCATTGTCGCTGATTATAAGGGAGGCGGCAACTGGGACATCCAGTCATATGGTCCTGCCGACGGGCTTCCGACAGGCCGAATGAGCATCGTGCCTGTAACGGGAAGTGTATATGTCGGAACGGAACACGGTTTCTATCGCCCGGTTCGGGGGACAACCCTCACAGATAATGAAACAAGATTCCGTTTCGAACCGACTAACATACTGGCAGGCCATTCAGCAGGCAAAACAAATACGACCAACATATTTGAGGACCCCAATAACCGGTTGTGGTTTATCACCCCGGATAGTATTGGTTACGCAATCCGGCGATATGATGGTGCTTATGACTATCATTCATGGCCATTTCGTAAGTTCATTGAGGATGATATACAATCGGTATATGTCGACGGACAAACTGTCTGGTTCGGGGGATCCGGTATTCTTGTTGAGGGTAACCTAAAGCAGGCATTGTCGGTCAATCCATCTTTGCACTTATATATTACAAAGATCATCGAATCGCGAAGTGTATCTGATCAGGATCACCAGGTGACCGTTTTATATCCGCTGACTCAGAATCAGGGCGAGAGAAACCTGAAGGTGCGTTCCGGTCATACTACAATCCGCTTCGACTGTTCCGTTCCTGAAATTGGCGGCGATCCTCAAACAATGTATCGCTACCGTATGAATGGTTACGACGAGAGTTGGTCGGATTGGTCATCATATCCTTATAAAGAATACACAAACCTCACGAACGGGGATTACAGGTTTGAAGTACAGGCAAGAGACGCCGCTGGATTTCTGAGTCATGTTGCCAGTTTTAATGTTGAAATCTTGCCGCCCTGGTACAAGACCGAATGGGCCTATATATTTTATTTGCTGATCATCCTGCTATTGTGGTATGTAATCGACCGGGGACGCCTGCGATTGTTGCGCAACAGGAATGTACATCTCGAAGAGGTGATATCAGAGCGAACCGAACAGGTCCTCGAGCAGAATGAGAAACTGGGAGTGTCGAATGCTAAGCTCCAGCGGATCAATGAATTACAGAAGGAATTTTTGAGCACTGTATCACACGATCTGAGGAATCCACTGAGCGCCATACAAAGTATTTCTGAAATATTAGCCGAAGAGATTGTGAATGGGGGAAACCCTGAAGAATTGCTTCAGCGCAATCGCCAGGCATTCGGCATGATTAACGACAGTGCCAAGTATATGAGCGAGATCATAAGTAATCTGCTTGATTTATCAGCCATAGAATCCGGACGCGTTGCGCTGCAGAGAGATGACTTAGATCTGGTCGAATTATTGCGTAAAGTACTGCCTAATTACACTAGCCAGGCTGAGCGCAAGGATATTCATATTGAGGCGACGACTCCCGAACATTGCGTGATATCGGCTGATTCAAGCAGAATCAGACAGGTGATGGAAAATCTGATTAGCAACGCTATCAAATATTCACCACAGGGCTCCGAGGTGCTCATTGGAATCTATCCGGAATCGACGCGGGTGAAAAATGGCGTTCGTTTCAGTGTCTCGGATGACGGGCCAGGCCTCTCGGATGAGGACAAAAGTAAACTGTTTAAGAAATTCCAGAAACTTTCCGCTACTCCAACCGGCGGCGAAAAGTCAACCGGACTTGGGTTATACATTACAAGATCACTCGTTCAGATGCATGACGGGCAGATATGGGTGGAATCCAAACAGGGGAATGGAGCCACCTTTAACGTGGAATTGCCGGTGAAAGATGTGAATGCCTTTTATGACGTTCAGGTGCATTCCTGATCGTGGATAGCGTCAGGTCCGGATAGGAAATCTTAGATGATAGAAAAGGATTTTCAATTCCGATCTATAGTAAGAAGCCAGTTTTTGGGGGCTATTCCCGCTTAGAAACGGGGGATGAGTCCGCCGCGGAGGAAGCCCGGACAAGAGCAACGAGTGTATTCATTTTTCTACATGCAGTCAATCTTTCTACGCTCTAATGTATCGGGGCGGCTCCGAAGGAGCTCCTGTGGGGCTATTGCCATTTTGGGGGTCTGATTTGTGATGAACCGATGGACCGATTTTTGATCAGCGATTTTAACTCCATGCCCACCACTAAATTTCTTGGTGAATAATCCGGGTTAACCGGGAATCTTTACGATGGGCACAAGGATCTTCTGGATAAATCAGGTAATCCACAATTGTAGGCCGTATCCAAACCACACGTTGACTATCTATTTCAAATCGGAGATCGGGCTGATATCATCGGGCTGTTTTTCGATCATATGCTTCTTAACCGGTTCTCCCCCGATAAGATGTTCTTGTATGATGCGCTCCAGCACCTCGGGTGTGCAATGATGGTACCAAATACCCTCAGGATAAACCACCGCAATCGGTCCCTGCATGCATACGCGCAGACAATTGGCTTTCGTACGATAAATCTGCCCGTTTTGAGAGAGATTTAATTCTTTGAGTCTGCTTTTCAGATATTTCCAGGATTTGAGCCCCACTTCTTTTGGGCAGCACTTAGGCTCGGTTTGGTCGCAACACAGAAAAATGTGTCTTTGAATATTGGCGATACCCAACTCTTTAACCTTCTCCTGTAGTTTTTTATTTGACATAGGGTGGAAATTTATGATCTAATTAGTTTCTGTCGATATTTCTGCCGGAACGGAGTGGATCATAATATATTGGTCATTATGTCCCGTGGTAAAAAAGAGAAAATCATTTCCTCCGTGCTTTAGTTTCAGCCGTTTATATAATAACTCGGGAGTTTCCGGGAAACCTCTGGATGCAATGTTGGCCTGCCTGATCGCATTGTTTTTTAAATAAGACGCGATGTCACGCTTATGGGCCGGAAGGACGTACCTTGTTTGATAAATCTTACCGGGAAAAGAAGGAATAAGAGAATCGGAGGTCAGATATATGACAGCAGCATGGAGGCGAAACAAATCAAACGCATGGCAAAGAACGTCAATCATCCCGGCTTTCGTAAATGCAGGGTCAGGATTATATAAATAGCTTCCAACCGCTTTTGATTCAGGTTGTAATTTTTGATGAAATGGACGATTCAGCGAATAGCTGACCCCTCCCAGTGCATCTAACTGGGTCGCCCGGATCATTACTGGCTCAAGGTCCGTCTTTTCTGTATCCAGGATAACCAGCAGCTCTTTGCATTCGCCTGTGTGTGAAACAACATCGATAACGGATATTCCAGGTAACAGACGTAATGTTTCCGTGATATCCATCATGGGAGAGAGTTTCAGAAGGATGTGCCTTGCTTTGCGTTTCAGGAGATCAAGGTTTCCCGGAATGTCGGGAATACTGTTCGGCAGACTGATCACCCGGCGGCCGCCTGCCCGGCGCGACGGATCGGCAAAGATCAAGTCGAAAGAGTGATCCGGAAAGGCAGCCAGTTCTTTCAGCCCATCATTATTATTGACTACAATGTTGCCAATGCCCAGTTTTTTAAAGTTGTACCCGGCCATCAAACACATCACCGGATTCCGGTCGATGTAGTAAAACTTTTCAAATTTAACGGTAAGGGCAGCCGCATCTACACCAAGCCCTCCGGTGATGTCGATCGCAGTTTCTCCATTGCAGATGTCGAGGGTAGCTTTATAACGGGCGGTAGCTTCACTGG
>DATFNI010000524.1:0-7827 GCA_035266485.1 Balneolales bacterium | reverse complement strand
GGTCAGGTTGAAAGGTCTGCTCAGATTCACCAATAGCCACAAAACCAGTGCAATGCCATATGAGAACATGAAAACGATAACCTTCTCACGCCGGAAAAGACCGCCTCCTTCGTCATCCAGAATACTCCCACGAATATTCGCCCATAGATCTCTAAAATAGGATGACCTTCTTTGTTTGCTCATAACATTGTAAGCTGTTGCGCTTCAGATAAGTTGTAGGTTCAATATATATCCGCTCTGTAACGATTGTCAAACTCTTCCCAATCACGCACGAACTATAATCTCGGAAATTATATCCTCATTTACTGTATCGTTCAATTTTTTCATAATTGAAAACCGCTGCATATGGAGTTCCTGCCTCCAGCCCGGATGATGAACATGAACAATCAAACGATCCTTATCAAAATGGAGATTGCGGCACTGTCCCGAAATAGCATCCCCCACAATATCAGGCCACAACGAGAGGATACGTCCCCGCAGGAATTGTCTGCGATACGGGGAATGCTCCATGTAGTCGTTTACCAGCTTGCCCAGTTTTTGGGGTTGTTTTCGATAAAAAGCCATGCCTTACGCTTTATCAGGTATTGATGATACCACGTGGCCACTCGTCAGATGATACCGGCGATTCCATCTTTGAGCTTCCGGACTTTTTTCCGATGGTATAGCCGGATCATCTGAAAAACGTATGTGTTCATCGAATGGTACCGGATTAGCAGCAGTTATGAAAGTCTGTCCTTCGTGTTTTGCCAGTGTATCAAGTAACACTTCGGTTTTATGCGGATCAAGATCGCCAAATACGTCATCCAGTAATAAAATAGGCAAATCATCCAGGTACTCCGAGAAAAAGAAGAGCTGTGCCAGTTTCAGAGACACGGCAAACAGGCGATGTTGTCCCTGGGATCCAAATTTTCGAAGCTCCATTCCGTCCAGTGTAAAAATCAGATCATCCCTGTGGGGACCAACCACGGTGTATCTGAGTTCCCGCTCCTTTTCTGCCTGTTCGGCCAATGCCTGTGTGAATTGCCCTCGAATATGCTCCCTGTCCGACGCGTCACAGAATGTCTTGTATTCAAAGTCCGGCACCAGATCAATGCCTGACATTTTGTGATAAGCATCCTGTAAGAAGGCTCGATAGTCATTGAGTATTTTCGCCCGCATGGCAATGATATGCGATCCGGTCTCTACAAGCTGTATATTCCATGGTTCCAGCAGTTCATCAGGGAGATACCGGCTATCATAATCCGACAACAACCGGTTGCGTTGTTTCAGCACTTTCCGGTACTCGATCAGATCCCGTAAATAGGATTTGGAAATCTGGCTGATGAGGGCATCCAGAAAGGATCGCCGCTCATTCGGCCCTTCGCTGGTCAGTTTCTTGTCATCCGGACTCAAAACCACGACCGGAACGACTCCGATAAGATCGGATAGCCTTTCCAGCGGGCTGTCGTTAACATAGATTTTTTTCCCTTCGCCTCGCGAATAGGTACAACTGATGGTAAAATTCGCCCGTATCTGTCCCTCAAATGCCCCTCTTATCTGGAAAGAAGATGCATCTCTGTTCAACACATATTGATCGCTGTTGGCCACAAAACTGCGGCTCATGCACAGGTAATGAATAGCATCGATGAGACTGGTTTTGCCGACGCCATTAGGACCCGTAATAACATTCAGGTGTCGTGCCAAGTCGAGCTCGACAGTCGTGTGATTGCGGAAATGAGAGAGTTCTATCGAAAGGATTCGCATTTTAAGCGGACACCAGGAGTGAGTGGATATCAGTAAAACAAAGAAGGCTCATCCGCCGCGACGGATTGAGCCTTCCTAAAATAACGATATGAGATAAAATAGTTAGTCTTCGTTACTCCGAGGTTTGGCCTCATTCACAACAATCGTACGTTCCATAAACACAGTATTGTTCAAATTATCAATAGCAGCTTGTGCTTCACCGTCATCCGGCATTTCAACAAATCCAAAACCACGTGATCTTTTGGTTTTTCGATCGCGGATAATCACGGCTTTATCAACCGCCCCAAAATGTTCGAAGAGTTCCTTTAACTCCTGGTTATTTGCCTTCCAGGCAAGGTTTCCGACGTAAATATTCATGACAATGTGATATATAGATAGTAGTTGATCGTTGGGTGCCTTCCGGTTAACAGAAAACACAGGCCTTCATTCAGGCCATCATTAAAATACAATTTCCTGTTAAATTTCCACATATCAAACTTTGTGGTTATTGGAAATAAAACAGGCTGTTATCCGCATATAACGAAAACAGCCTGTCGTAATCCGAAATATGATCCAGACGGATCAGAGTCCGATTGCGTCGATACCCAGGAAGATCGCATTTTCACCAAGGCTTTCTTCGATACGAAGCAATTGGTTGTATTTGGCAATACGATCGGTGCGGCTCATGGAACCGGTCTTAATCTGACCGGCATTGGTTGCCACAGCCAGGTCTGCAATAAATGTATCTTCCGTCTCACCGGAACGGTGGGAAATGACACAGGTATACCCATTCTTATGAGCCATTTCAATGGCATCAAGTGTTTCGGTAACCGTACCAATCTGATTCAGCTTGATCAGGATCGAGTTGGCAACACCACGTTCAATGCCGGTGGCAAGGCGGTCGGTATTGGTTACAAATATATCATCGCCAACTAACTGTACACGTTCTCCCATGGCATTGGTCAATTTCTCCCAACCTTCCCAGTCGTCTTCGGCCATACCATCTTCGAGAGAAATAATTGGGTATCGATCGATCCATCCGCTCCAATACTCAATAAGAGCCTCAGCTTCTTTCTTCTCACCGGTGCTCCATTTTAATTCGTAGACCTTGTTTTCGGCATCATAAAATTCCGAGGTAGCAGGGTCCAGGGCGATCATGATATGTTCACCTGGCTTATACCCGGCTTTTTCGATAGCCTCAAGGATCACTTCGATGGCTTCTTCATTTGATTTCAGGTTGGGTGCGAACCCGCCTTCATCACCGACTGCTGTATTGTATCCTTTGCCTTTCAACACCTTTTTCAGGTTATGGAATGTTTCCGAACCCATGCGAACGGCTTCAGCAAGGCTCTTGGCACCAACCGGCATGATCATAAATTCCTGAAAATCGACATTATTGTCGGCATGAGAACCACCGTTGATGATATTCATCATCGGTACAGGCAGAACTTTTGAGTTGACCCCACCAAGATAACGCCAGAGCGGAAGCTGTAGTGACCCTGCAGCGGCCCTTGCCACAGCCATGGAAACACCAAGAATAGCATTCGCTCCAAGGTTTCCTTTATTGGGTGTGCCATCGAGTTCTATCAGAAGATTATCAATATCAATCTGGTTAAAAACGTCCACTCCGAGGAGTTCATCGGAGATCTTTTCATTTACGTTTTCAACGGCATTCATGACTCCTTTTCCAAGGAATACATTTTCATCACCATCACGGAGTTCAACAGCTTCATGCTCTCCGGTAGAAGCGCCTGAAGGGACGGCGGCCCGCCCGACAACACCGTTATCGAGCACTACATCTACTTCAACGGTCGGATTGCCCCGTGAATCAAGGATCTGACGCGCTGTAATTTGTTCTATGTAACTCATGTCCTTCTCATTTAATAATTTTCGTGAAAAATGTTCGGTGTCAATGTACGGGTAAATTTATTGACACGAAACGCATTTTTCGCAATCAAGAAGGATTCCCGGCCGCATCCCGGGATTCGAAAACAGGAGGTTACATCCCTCCGATGAAACGTTTACCCGGCGGATTTTTATAAAACCCGGTGGAATCAGCGTAACTCTCGTCCCTGACCGGTATCATCTTCGGTGATTTTCGGGTTGCATCGGTTGCAAAGCTATAAGGTTCAATTCCCAGTTGCTGACGCCATTGATCGCGAAGCAGAACAATTTGCCCGAGCCCGTTTATGAGAAACGACCGAAACAGTTCATAAAAATTAGCCGGCTCAATAAGCTTGAACAAGGTCGTATCGTCGACCTCGTCTTCTTTATCGCCCTTTGTGTCGATATATTTCTGATCTTCGTGATAGCGCTTATCTTCAAGCTTTGAACCATTGTCCGGCAAATTAAACAGAGGCGTTACCGAAGCCGGGTTTACCGGTGGCGGGGGGACAATTGGTCCCCCGGTTTCAGCAGGCTGCGGATGTATAAGAGCAGCCGGATTTACCGCGTCAGCATACATTGTTCTCTGTTTTTAGCATTAATTAGTATACTTGTTTATCGTCGGAATACACATTGCTATAAAGTCATGCAGCCACGTCTCCTTTTATTCGACATCGATGGTACCCTCTTGCGTGTTCAATCCGGTTTTACGCGGTCATTGATTGAAGATGTGTTACAAACACATCAGTTGGATTCCCGGCATCTCGACGAAATTTCGTTTGCAGGACGAACTGATCGCTTTATTTTTACCGAAATTATCCACAAGGCTGTTGGGTCTGTCGATGAGCGAAGATTCACTCTTCTTAAAGAGGCGTATATTCAATCGATGAATCAAAAACTGCGTCCGGAACACGTCGAAGTTCTTCCGGGGGCCCATGAGGTTCTTTCCTTCTGTAAGGAACGAAAAATCGTTACCGGAATCCTGAGCGGCAATTTCCGGGAGTCAGCACACACCAAACTAAGCAGGGCCGGTCTCGAACAGTATTTTCCCTTCGGTGCGTATGGCAGTCTGCATACGAACCGCGATCATTTACCTGCATTGGCTCTCAAAGCTGCAGAAACAGCCTGTAAAAGGTCCTTCTCTCCGAAGAACAGTTGGATTATTGGTGATACCCCATACGACATCACTTGTGCACATTCTGCGGGAATGAGAGCAGTAGGATTGCCCACAGGCCCATATTCCTACGAAAAGCTACTGGCGCATAAACCGGATCTGCTGCTGCCTTCACTTAATCACCTTATTCAATATCTCGATGGACCAATCGGCTGAACTTTCTGAAGAACATCTTCTGAAACTTGGTGACTGTAAGTTTGAGAATCACTTTTGGGGAAAAGGGAAACCCTCGATACTGGCATTGCCGGGTTTTATGCAGACTTGCCACACATTTGGGAAGATCGGCCCGCTTCTTACCAAAGAAGACTACCCGATGTTATCGGTCAGTTTACCAGCCCACGGCCGGACATCCTGTGAAAATCCGGATTTGATGTCGATAATGGACCTGCGGCATGTTGCAGACAGATTATCACGACTGTTTACCGTATACAATCTCCCTCCGGTCCATCTTCTTGCTCACAGCTTCGGGGCACGTTATGCGATCACTTTTGCAGTTCGCCATCCGGAATATGTGCGTAGTTTGCATATGATTGCTCCCGGCGGTTTCTATCCTATGGAGGATCGCCTTTTCCGACTCAGTGGCCATTTTCCGGTATCAGGATTATTGAAGTGGCCGTTCATCGCTGGCCTTGCCAATAAAATCACATCAAAAACCCTTACACCATACCAGGTCAAAAATGGCATGCGCCTGCTTAGGATCCTGGCTGAGACTTATCCCGCAATAAATCTGTATGACACGCGCACTATGCTGCAAATATTCAAGGTCACGCAACCCGTTCATGTCTACTGGGGTGAAGACGACCGTCTGGTACCGGTGAAGTATGCTCATGAAGTCTGCCAACATTTCCCCAATGCACAGAAGCATATCATTACTGAGGCCGGTCACAATCTGCACCTCACCCATCCCGAACAATTGGCTGATTTGATGCTTGATGCTCTTTCTTTTGACGGATAATTGTGAAGTATTTAACGCGCCAATGTACCTGGAGCTATCACTTAAAAAAAACTATCCGAATTTCTACAGCCGTCATGAACTATCGCTCCAGATCAAAAAAGGGAAACACCCCGGCACACAGAATCCATAAACTGCTTCAAAATTCCGTAAGGATATAATTTAGCTCCGCTACTGAAACTCTAAGTACTTTAGGCACTCTTACGTACATGAAGTGCTCCTTTCACCACATCCCGCCGAATGAAAATGAGATGATGGGAGAACCAAAGTATTTCTGCGGAGCATTCGCGGGTTGAATGACATAACTTGAACTTGTCTGGCTTCCGGTTAATACAAAATTTTTAGGTTCCAGCATCTGAATTCCACCCGGGTAATAATGGAAATAATAGCCGACATTGATCGATCCGATATTCTTAAACTTCCCGAGGTCGACCGACAGAACGAGTTGTCCGCTTGTTCCCCATTTCAGGTGACCATCTTTCCAATCCGAGAACATATCATTTACCGGTTCATAACTTTGGTATACCCCTCCAGCCGGAATCGTACCCGTATACGGAATTGGGTAATAGGTGCCATTCATTAAATACATATTTCCATAATCGCGGACACCATTTTGATTATAATCCTTGAAATAAGGATAGACAAATGCCATTGAAGGACCAATCGCAGCAGCCAGATGAACACGGAAGTTATCGTCCAGCAATTTGGCAAATATCCGGTGTCGTATACCCACAGAGAATGGGAAGGCTAAAACACGATTAAATTTATGAGGTGTTTCCTGGCCGAAATACGTACTTATTGTCTGTTCGGAGACATTTTTAAGCCCGGTTATGCGCAAATCGGCGGTCAGTTCTGTCATCGGTGATATTACCTGCCGGTACTGTCCGCCGACTCCAAAACCGAAGTTGGACAGCAGGACTTCAAATGCCATCCCGCGATGTAAATTCTTAGACAACGGGGTTACTGGTTTCCCCGGTTGTATGACTGGTGGCTGACTGCCAATCTGAGCAAATGCTGCAGCCCCGAAGCACATCAAAATGGTGAATGTCAGGGCTGAAATCAGTTTTTTCATAAACAACTATCTATAATTAGCTTCAGTTGCATTCTGAGGTGTTGTAGATTAACGAGGGAAACACCCAAAAAATTCGAAATTATATGTCAAAATCTGTGAAATGTAATGAAAATATCAAATAACACTTGCCTTAATCGATTTTGCCCTTATCTTCCGGGTGAAAATTTTACAAACTGCCATTATAAGGTTATAGTAATGTTTTTATTATAACCAAACTATATTGGCTTTATCTGAAACAACTAATCGTATGCAGTCAGCTCGAAAGTACATTGTATTCGGACCCACCGAAACTCTTAAACGTTTTGGTTCTGCATTACTGGATGAAATAAAACCGAAATATTCGCATCAGTATAATTCGTCCAGTAGCGAGGACCTGATTCTGGTCTCAGTATTTGAGGAATACCAGCGGCAACTTAACTCAAGCACTGCCTTAACATCCATATTCGAATTTTCCGGCAAAAGCTTAAAAATTAATATCCTACCGACCGGAGGACGTATGGGGTTCCGTGGCAGTTCGCTTGACAATGAACGTCCGCTTATGGATCAAGTAACTGATTTTATAATGGATTACGCCAAAAGATATGGTTTGAGCGTACAGGAGATTGAGGATACTTCAATCCAGGAAACCGAATAAACCACAGAATGCCGCAAGTTCCGGAAGAGTGGACCGTATTGTCCATGATAAAATGGGGAACGGCATATTTTGAAGAAAAAAAGGTTCCCTCACCAAGGCTGAGCATAGAATGGCTTCTTGCCGATGTGTTGCAGATGCGGAGGCTTGATATCTACTTACAGTTCGAACGCCCCCTTTCAGAAGATGAATTGTCGGGTTTAAGAGATAAAATCAAGAGAAGACTGAAGCATGAGCCACTGCAATATATCGTAGGGCACACGGAATTCATGCATGCGCATCTTCGAGTCACTCCTGATGTGTTGATTCCCAGACCTGAGACGGAACGCCTCGTGGAATCGGCCATGGAAAGGTTGTCCGCCGAATCATCCTGTAACGTACTCGATATCGGG
>DATFNI010000523.1:0-4449 GCA_035266485.1 Balneolales bacterium | reverse complement strand
TAAATGGCAAGGGTGAACCTGCCATAACGATCGTTTTTCGGTCTTTGATCCAATAGTAGAAAAAAACAATCGGAAGATGCCCGAATTTCTCGTTCGTACCAACCTTTTAAGCGATGATCCCGATAATAAAATTGGGAGATCGCGTCCCGAAGGGATCCTCACATAGTGATCCCTTACGAGGCTACGGGAAAGGCCGGGTGGGCAACTGAATTTGTTTTAAATCATTATTTTAGCATATTTGTCACATTATAGAATGTATTCGTTTTTCATTGTCATGATGGCATCTCATACCCAACAAATATCTTCTCCTACGCAGGTAAATGACCTGCTTTCAGGTTACGGGAATCAAATTATAGGCATCCTTAAAAAGTTTTTCGGGGATAAGCCGGTTGAAATTTATCTATATGGTTCAAGGGCAAGAAAGAATGCGAATTTTGGTTCAGATATCGATTTAATGGTTAGATATCCTGAAAAAGCAAAGCCCGGCCTTTCCGGCATACGTGAAGCCTTTTATGAGTCCCATATCCCCTATAAAGTAGACTTGGTGGGATGGAATGAGGCCGCCGATGAGCTCAAAAGAAATGTTGAAAACGAAGGCATACTTCTTTGGAAGAATTAAAGAAAAAATATCAGTATGCCCGAAAAGCATGGGATACTTTAAATGAGGTGCTCAAAGAAGATTTTTCATCGGTTGTGAGGGATGCGGCCATTCAGCGTTTTGAATATACATTTGAGACTACCTGGAAAGTGCTTAAAGTCTATTTAAAAGAGAGGGAAGGGATTATCGCAAACTCACCAAAATCGGTTTTCAGAGAAGCACTCTCGGTAGGAATTTTAGATGCCAATCATACCGAGCTCGCGTTAGAAATGACAGATGATCGAAATTTAACTTCTCATACCTATCTTGAACAGGTCGCGCAACAAATTTTCGAAAAATTGCCTGCCTACAGGGATCTGATGAATCAGCTTTTGATGCAAATTGACGCATTACGTTAATGTAATGGTTTTGTACGATAAGCGGCATATTGGAAACGTAACATACCAGGTCCCGGCTCAATTCAATATGAGAACCCGTAATCCAGCCGGCTTCGATCCCGTCCAGGATGCTGAGGAGCAAAAAGGGATTATGCGGCGCGCGTCCGCCGCGGCGGACGGCGATCCCATTTGTGGGACGTGTCGGAGTGGAGGTTGCTCAGCTCGTTTGTAAATGGCAGGGGCATCTGTTTTCTTTTCTGAAAATCACACCAATATTGAATGCAGTTTCGGGTAAGGTAATTGAATGCGGGTAATTTGAAAAGATTGGTATTGGGTTTGTGTTTGATTTATGACGTTAAGTGGTAATAAGTGTGCGCTTATAAATCATTGGTTGCGTTATAGTTGGTCACAAGTTGCCCCGATTATCGGGGCAACATATGGGGGGAGCTTTTGCAATACCCGTCTGACGGCCTCGGGGTTTTGGGGCTGATTTTGGGGATGATCAACGTTAGCCGTCTGACGGGGGCAACTTTTTGAGTCTCATAGGATGAATCGGAAAGATGGGCTTTTTGTTGCTCCGGTTATCCGCTGATATCAAGCACATTTCGAAATGTACGGCCGTTCCGTGTTCTGTAGACAGCAAACCCGCGCCGGTCAAGCGTCAATATATCGTACACCCCGACTGCCTCGGCCAGTAACACAAGCGTGGCATCAGCAAAATCCATGGGCGTATCGGCGTAGCGTTTCATAAGCAGTGCGGCCTCCCTGAGTTCGGGTGCCTGAGTCAGATCAAAAACTTCCATCCTGCTGGCTGCGACCAATTCCGCCAGGCTCGTTGCACCGTCGGGTGCAACAGAGACGAAATGCATGACTTCCGTGATCACAGCACTGGTGATAAATAGACGCCCCTCAAATCCGTCCCAAAGTGGAGTAACTTTAGTGTGTGCCTGATCACCGGCATCCAAATACGCTACCAGCGGACCAGTATCCACTAACCAGGCATTCACGACCGCCAATTGTGCTCCCGCAATGTCTTCCGCCAGGATTCCTCCCTGGGCTGGCTCAGCTTCAGCCTGCCCCGCAAGTGTGCCGTTTTATTGCCGAGAGGCTGTTGTTCAAGCTCGTTTTGCAAAATTTCCCTCGCCATTTGCGACAGGGTTATACCTCGCTTTCGGGCTCGCTCCTTAAGCGCTTCCCGAAGCGATTCATCAGTTCGTATGGTTAATGTCGTACTCATGTATACAATGTACACATCTTGTTTCAGAGAAACAAAAGCTATCTATCAGTATCATGTTGAATATTCAGAAGATTCACATCGTCTTCCGCAACCGCTCATATCTTTAAGTCCGGTCTTAGTTACTTAGATTTTATCTTCTGTAAATCAGACCATTGAACAATGGTTTAAGGTAAAAGTACAAAGTACTGCGCGGTTTTCTATGCAATACCCGTCTGACGGCTTTTGGATATCGGGACGATTTTGGGGATGTGTGATATAAGCCGTCTGACGGGGGAATAGGATTGCATCATGTGCCCACCTGGTCCTCCCGGAAAGGAAGTTTTTCTTTAACCACAGAAGACACGGAGAATGCACAGCGTTCACAGGGGCAAATCCTTAATAACTCAATAGTATAGTAACTTAATAACTTAGTCTCAGCTTTTCTTTCTCGATCTTTTCAAGCCGGTATAAGGGCTTGCAGATGGTTGTTGACATTAGAAGGTGAGGAAGATTAAAATGGCTTTCGTTTATTTATTTGGTAAAAGTTTTCAGGCATCGGGATGCGAAACTTAGTAGTTCGCATGCAGGTCGACCGGCGCTTTCCCCGAACGAATTCTCTTATAGCGCACCAAAGATTCCAGGAAATAATAATCTGCAAAGATGCTTGGGACATCCGTATTATCGGTTTTACGAAAATACTGGGTTGATCTCAGCAGCAAGCAGTTCGTCCCTTCCCCATTTGAAAAATAAGGGGGAAGGCAGAGTGACCGGAGTATTTTTTCAGCCTCATCCAGGTAGTACTTCTTTTTTTTAGCATTCTTTAGGTAAGACTGCAGCTCAAAAAGCGCCGAGGCGACTACCGCTGAAGCCGAAGCGTCGCGATGATCCAGTTTGGACTGAAAATCCCAATTCGCTATCTGGTCTTTGGGTAAATGATCAATGAAATAGTCGGCAACTTTCATATCCTCTTGCAGGTACTTGGGATCTTTTGTGTACCGGTACATTACGACAAGGCCGTACACCATCCAGGCTTGTCCGCGCGACCAGGTACTTGAATCGGTATCTCCCTGCAATTGCCCCTTGTTTAGTACCGCCCCTGTATCCTTGTCATAGCGGACAATATGAAAACTGCCGCCATCTTTCCGGATTAAATCCCGATAGGTTGCATCGGCATGTGAACGACACCGGTTCATCATAGCCGGGTCGCCTCCGTGCTGTGCTGCCCACATCATCAGGTGAAGATCCATCATGATATCAATCACCATCGGCTCCGAATTGGGCAGTGGATGCGCGTCCCAATCAGATGGGTACACTCCGGCCGGTTTGAAAAAGCGGCTGTCGGATGTGGCGGCAGCGGTTAATAATATATCTTTATACCTTTTTGTTGCAGAGTCATTGGGAGCGAGCCGCAACCCATTGCCAAACGAAGGGCCAAAGCGGAACCCGAGGTCATGGGTTTTATTATTAAATTTTTCCGATTCAATGCCCGCGGTCCATTCTTCTGCCCATTTTTTGAACCTTGGATCTTTGCTGAGCTCATAGGAATACCACAAGCACCCCGGGTAAAAGCCGCTGACCCAATTCGATGCACTGTCCAGTTTCCACTTCAGATCTTTCGTCCCATATGTTGGATAGAGAGATGGGCTTCCAACTTCTTTGGTCGATCGCTTCATGCATTCCAATGACGTATTGATCGCATGATCAACGATCTTGTCAAGCTTATTCTGCCTGGTTGGCGAAAATCCGGCAAAAAGGCTGATGATCGATAACGAAGTGATAACGATCAGTGTCGTTTTTTTCATCCCTTTTTCTTATTCATAAATGACAATTAAAAATAACGGTAAGCGCTTCCTGTATTTTTTATGTTAATAAATTCAATTGAGTAATTCTTCTGCTCAAATGTATCTAAATCTTCCTATTAGTATCAGAAAGGCACTCAATACTTTTGAAGAAGAGCCGGCATCCTGCCCGGGTGAGGAGATCATAGTTACAGGTTCGCCGGTTGTGTAGTCTCATTTTCGGGTGACATTGCGGGTTGCATATATGAAACGCGGGGTACCCACCCCTGCGCCCCTCCCAGGAGGGGAAAATCGAAACTCCCCTCCTGGGACTCATCATTACCCAAAACTCAATAAATATGGATAAGTTTTGAGATTGATATGACCTGTTTATCAAAGGAAATGTTAAGTGGAAGCACAATCCCGATGGCGATATGGGGCTAAAGCCCGTCTTTTGTACTTTCTTCTTTTCAGTTGGCT
>DATFNI010000522.1:0-3428 GCA_035266485.1 Balneolales bacterium | reverse complement strand
AAATTTACTATAGAGGTATACATGATTAACCCTGTAATTCATATATTTAATATATTTGGTTATCAATTTTCATTGCGATGGTACGGTGTGATCGTGATGATTGGTGTGATCGTTGGTTCATTGATCGTTGAACGCGAACTCAAACGTCGTGGTGAGAATGGCGATAGCATTTGGGATGCTTTGATCTGGGTGCTGCCAATCGGTATTATTGGCGCTCGACTTGGGTATGTGCTTTATGCAACTTTAGGTGGTGATCGTTTCTATATTGAGAACCCGATCCAGATCATCAATATTCCCCGGGGTGGTTTGCACATTTATGGCGGATTAGTTCTTGGCGCAATTGCCTTGCTGATTTATTTAAAAAAGAATCAACTCGATGCATGGTTATTTTTAGATGTGGCAGGACCTGCGATGTTGATCGGACAGGCAATCGGGCGGATTGCGAACTTTATCAATCAGGAGTTGTACGGCCCGCCGACAGATCTGCCGTGGGGCATCAAGATCGAAGCTGCACATCGATTGCCTGAGTTCCAGAATTTGACCATATTCCCTGTAGAGACGACCCGTTTCCATCCGACATTTGCCTATGAGATGATCTGGAATTTTGCTACTGCAGGCTTTCTTATCTGGTTGTCCCGACGCTATGAAAAAGATATCAAACCCGGCACTCTCTTTGCAGGTTGGTTGATGGCGGCGGGCGTGGGGCGCGTGTGGATCGAATTGTTCTTCCGTCCTGATCAACCAAAGATCGGAGACTCTATTATTAGTTATTCATTGGTTGCTGCTGCATTGATGGCGGTTGCCGGTACGATCTTATTGATGGCGCGTTATAAAGCGATCAACCTGGCGTTTGCGGAAGATTGGGAGGAAGAATATCAAATTTCAGGAAGGGCGGAAACTCAGGATGAGGTTCCTGCGGAGGAGAAGCCTGCCCCTGTAAAGAAAAAAACAACTACAGCAAAAGCTGAAGCGGAGGTGGTTAAAAAAGCTCCGGCGCGGAAGACAGCCAGTAAGACAGCAAAAAAGACTCCTTCGAAAACGGCAAAGAAACCGATTGCGCAGAAGAAAACTTCCACCACCAAGCCGAAGACAACAAAAAAGTCAGCAACGCGAACAAAGAAGTCTTCTTAAATAAAAAAGTCCGAAGTAATTACTTCGGACTTTTTTATTTAATCCGTTGCAGATAATTGAGATGATTTCGATTTTACGCTCGCTACCTCGTCCTCACGTTTATCGAAACTGAAGCGTTCAAAGATGTCGGCGTATAGATCGATGATCTGCTCACGTGTGAAGCCCATATCTTCATAGGAATACGTGTGGTCGCTGTTGAATGTCAGTGTTTCCATTACGGCTTCATCGATGATCTCTTCGAGGCCGGGTTTATCAGGGTAGCCAAATTGTTCGTAGAATTCGCGCAGGACCTGCTCCGGGCGTTGGATCAAGTCGTCGTAGTTTAGGATCAAGTGACGGGGAGAAGGATGCGAGTCCAGATATTGAAGAGGGTGTCGGTACCAATGTTGGGTAAAGTCCACGATCTCATCCAGATAATGATATCCCTCACCGGGGTCGGTAAAGACGCGGCGCGCATAATTGATCCATGAGACGGTCGAGGGGAGCATGTCCAGCGGATTGCGTGCAAGATAAATAATGCGTGCATCCGGGAAGGTTTCCACAAGCGATTCGATCTTTGGACTGAAGGCCGGATTCTTCGCCACGAAATATTTTTTACCCGTGGCATACATGTGACGCTGTATCATGGATTTATAAAATAACATAATACGCTTTTTATGCTTGGCAGGGATGGCTTCATCGAAGTGCTGATAGTTGGGGAGTTCGTTCATGAAAGGAAACAGGAAACTGATCCAGAATGAATCCCATTTGTGAAGCAGGATGTTCTCATCCTCTTCGGGCTGGAAGAAGGATATCTGGTGGATCTTTAATTTGCCAAGCGTGGCATCATCAAAGGTGTGCAGTGCTCGGTGCAAGTGTCCGCCCAGTTTATTATCGATGCGGGCCACGAATTGGGTGATCTTTTTTTGAATAACAGAGGGGGTCAGGTAGATATCCCAGGTGGTCAGGCTGGTGAAGGTTTCTGCATCTCGCGAGAGCAGACGGTGAAGGAATGTTGAGCCGCTACGCAGGTTGCCTAAAATGAAGAGAGGCCTTTCAATAACCTGCGATTTATGACCCGGAAAGAAGATGTCATCAAGAAAGAAACAGAACCAATGGATCAGCTGCCCAATCGGCCAGACGGTATAGAACAATGCCAGAAAGATGATCCTTTTTCGAGTGAGGCGGGCTTTTGTGTTGTCTCTGGGGAAGAAAGAGCGATATGTAGTGCGCCAGAAGAGGTGAAAGTTAAATTGCATTAAGATTGTGATTCCTTTTTGTTACATGGAAGAAGCCCGTGAAGGGCTTCTTCGTTCGCTATTCTAACAGGAATCATCCATTTGGATTCGACCTTTTCTATGATTTGTCCATACCTTCTACAAATGTGATGAAGGTTCCCTGTTTCATGCGGATGATTATGCATTTTGACCTATTTACGTTGACTGATTGCGAGTGCCCTGAATATCTCTAATTGACCGATGTGATACGTCTCATGCCAGTGGAATCCACTGAGATGTGCCTCACGCGTCTTTTCGCCCCGATAGTTGGTAAAGCGTTCTGACAAATATTCCTCACTGACGTTTTCCAGCGCGGCCTTGAGTAATTCTACACTTTCATCCAGATATTTCAATAAGACATCCACCTGCATGGATTCGCCGTCCGGTTTGATGTTTTCTGTTCCGGTCTGATATAGCTTGCGGACATCTTCCTGCCAAGCATGTTCGGCACCAACGACTTCCAATGCATGACTGCGATTGGTGACGATATGTCCCAGTACCCAATTGAGGCAATTCACTTCAAATGGGAGTTGGATAAACGTTTCCTGCTGTGAGATGCCGTCCACAAGATTATGGACAAGGATGGCGGTAAACTCGTAATCCTTTATCAGGCTGTCAGCTATTTTTGTGGTCATTTTTTCTCCTTTAAGGGGTTGTCAATATGCGCATATAGATCGGATCGCCGAAGGGGAAGCCGTTCGGGTCGAATGCCTGCCACGCGGATTCATAAACACCTTCCTCAAATGGCGCTGTGAAGATGATTTGTATAGTTATCTGCGTCCCTGAACGGGCGGGGTATAGGGCCAGCTCTTCCGGCGCGCCCAGTACTGCTCCGCCGGTATGGCGCAGTCGATAAGCTGAAGTCCAGTTGCAGGTGCCGCTGTTTTCGATCAGCCATTGTTTGTCGATGAGAGTACCGAACGAAGCGAATGAGTTATCCGGGATGGTTACATCTTCGATAAATGTCAGATTATTGATGCAGTTTGACTGGTCAACCGTAGGGAGAATGGTGGGCAAAGGGATTTCCACGCTTTGAGCAGT
>DATFNI010000521.1:0-2511 GCA_035266485.1 Balneolales bacterium | reverse complement strand
GTGGATGGATTCTTATTCAATATTATGAGCGGGCTGGCTGCCTATAGCTTTTTCCCAAAGAAACCCTGTCTCAACTTAGAACGGGTTTATGAGAATCAGCTCATGCTTTTGCCCGCTTAACCCGAGCTCAGGTTAAAATAGGATTGTCATTGCAAGAAACGAAGCGGAGTAATCCATCCTCTTACGCCTTAAAAGGAGAATCGAACGAATGCGACATGGCTGCTACGATGCTCATTACATCGCGAACGCAGAACATCAACCCGAAACCGGAAACTCTTCCGAAGGTACCATTTATGAGAGCAATCTTTTTCCGGTTCCGAGCCGTGTTTTCAAACTAAATAATCCACTTCCTTATTGTGCGGTTAACTCGAAGATGGCGCTCGTTAGCGCTCCGCGTGGCGATGCAGTGATGCCTTCTTTCATGAGGTAGTCGCCGGAGAAGGTTTTCCCATTTTCGGGGAAGTGGGATTTCGTGCCTGGATACAGGTTGATCTCTTCCACTTTGTACTTTTTATTCGGATCGAGGCCGCGAAGCTTAACGCGGTCGAATATCTCCATGAAACGGGAGTGTAAATTATACGAATAGAGTACAGCATGGTCTTTGGCATGATTCACATACATCAACACGGCACGGTTCTCTTTATAAGGCGATACCAAACGGTACAGGTCGCCCTCCCAAATGATTGGACTCAGGCGTTTAAAGGTCTGTACGGACTGCTGGCTGAACTCCAGGTCCCTGGCCGACATCTTGTCCACATTGATATCGTAGCCCATCTTGTCCATCATAGCCACATCGGTGCGAAACTTCAGGGATTCCTTGCCCCACGATGTTATGTGCGCACTTATAGCAAATGACGGAAAGAAGTACGAGTATCCCCACTGGATAAAGACCCGTTCGTAGCCGTCGGTGTCGTCGCTGGGCCAGAACGAGGTAAAATACTTCAGAGCACCGTAATCGGTGCGTCCACCACCACCCGAACAGAGCATCATAGGCAGATGCGGGTATTTGGCGCGGACACGTTTGAACACTTTGTACAGTCCTCTGGTATAATCAATGAACAGGTTGCCCTGATCCTGCTTCAGATACGGGGAATACTCATTGGTCATCGGGCGGTTGCAATCCCACTTGATGTAGGCGATGCCCGGGTTTTCACTGAGCGTCTTATCAACTACGTTGAAGACGAAATCCTGAACCTTGGGATTGGTGAGGTCCAGCACCAACTGGTTCCGGTAGTAATTTTCCTTGCGGTTCGGCAGGCGCAATATCCAGTCGGGGTGCTTATGGTAGAGCACGCTTTGCGGGTTCACCATCTCCGGCTCGAGCCAGATGCCGAACTTCAGTCCCCTATTGGTGGCTTGCTTCACAAGGTACTCCAGGCCATCCGGCAGTTTCTTCTTGTTGGCCTGCCAGTCACCCAGACCGGCGTGGTCGTTATTACGCGGATACTTGTTGCCAAACCAGCCGTCATCGAGCAGAAACAGATCCACACCCAGTTTTTTTGCCTCATCAAATAGTGAGACGAGTTTGTTCTGATTAAAATCAAAGTACGTCGACTCCCAGTTGTTCAGCAACGTCATCCGTGGTTTGGTACCCTCGAGAATGCCGTACTTGCGTGCCCAGTCGTGGAAGTTACGGCTGGCCAGCCCTTTCCCCTGATGACTGTACGTGAAGATGAACGCCGGCGTTTTGAACAATACACCTGGCTGAAGCTTATACTCCGAAGCATATGGATTCATTCCCGAAACGACACGCAACGAGTTGAGATGATCAACCTGGAACAAAAGCTGGAAGCTGCCCGTCCAGGCCAGTGTGCCCGCGATGAGATCACCGTGCGTCTCGGTCGACGGTTGTCCCAGTGACAGGAAAAAGACCGGCGTCTGGTAGATATCGGGGCGGGTGCCCAGTTTGCTGTCGATGATCTTGATACCGCTTGTCAGCTCGCTCTGCTGCATGCGCATCTCCTTGGCCCAATCGCCATGAAACTGTGTGAGCCAATATTGCGGGGCGTCGAAATGCAGCATCGATGACGCGAAGTTGGTCAGCATCACCGCCTTCCTTTCGTGATGCTCGATCTCCACCCATTCTTTTATGATATCCTCTTTCGCATAGGTCTTGAAATGCAGACTCACGCTTACCGGATACTGGGGATCCTTCAGGTTTATGATCGTTTCTGTGACATCGGGATCATCTCCCTTCTTGACAGTCTCATCGACATACACCAGGTTCAGTGACGGGTTGCCGTCCGCATGAATCATCCGGATTGCCGGCGTCCCAGGGTCATCCATCCCTGCACCGATATACGCTTCATGTCTGTCAGGATTCATGATCTCGGCTGCCGCACCATCCTGTAAACGCTGCCCGATGTACGACTGGTACAGCCGGCCGTTACCGCCGACAGTGTACACGAGCTCAGTATGATCGGTTTGAATGACAATTTGCTTACTGTCCTTTGCCCGGGCAACCGACAGGCCACACAGCATGATCAACAAACAAGACACGAGAAAGATCTT
>DATFNI010000520.1:0-7898 GCA_035266485.1 Balneolales bacterium | reverse complement strand
TTTTTGGACTTACGTTATAATATCTATTCTGCCGTGGTAAGTCGATAGCTTACACGAAGCATACTGTACGGTTTTAAATTTAATCCTACATATGCGCCAAAACCTAACCTGAGCCTACCATAACCGACCAGTCCATTACATCCAATCAAGGTTAAAGACTGCAATGGTAAAGTTATTACGCCCACGGATACCCCAACGTGCCAATTACCAGGATGGTACCGGTACTCTTGAACCTGGTAGGTATGATTTTCCGGATTCCAGGCAGTCCAATCTATTTTTGATCCGTGAGTAGTAAAAGCATCTTTCAGATTGGACAGCACATAATGGGACATCGACTTTGGGACATAAACAGTATCTCGCCTGAGCTTAGTAACTCGAACTGTATCTGTCACAAAAACGGGCTGTGGTGTGATGACCCCATGAAATGACGGCAGATTCAAATTCGGAATGTGCATGTACTTAACGTGAGTTCGAGATAAGAATCGAAGGCAAAAAGAATAGAACACGGACAACACGGATTCTCGCGGACAAAGAGTTAAACTAGCCCCTCTCCATGGATATGGAGTGAGGTTGGGGTGAGGTATAACGGCCAGATACCATTTTCGAATGCCTTGAAACCTTGAAATTCAACCTAATCCCTGGTTTTGCAAAGCCTTCTGTTTACACACTAAGATTAAAAAAAACAGAACTAGCCTTCAACGGTATGAACAACAGCCAGCTCTCCAAGCTGTTCAGCCGTGATCTCTTCCAGTTGGCGTTTACGCGTTTCTACCCCAAAGAAGATGATGGCTACAGCGGCAAGGACTAACGGTACAGCTCCGATGATCGCCGTTGATGCGATAGAAGGGGGGGCAATGGCCACAACGACCAGAGCGATGACCAGAACGCCTCCAAATTTACTGAAGCCCGCAACCAGACCACTTCCACGCGAACGAATACGGGTTGGGTAGATCTCCGCAGCATAAGCGGAAAGAATCGAAATTACCGAACTGATTCCCCAGATGGGAATGATCAGCAGCACATAAAGCAATACATGATGACTCACAACAGCGTTGCCGGCAAATATGAATCCCAGCATGGATACTGCAGTCAGTAAAGTCAGGATGATGATGGTCCGTTTACTGCTCCAAAAACCGTACATCCAGGCGACAAGAAAGTTGAGTGGGAAGCCAATCAGAGCGGCGTTTCTCAGCAGTTCAAAAGAGCCTGCCTCCGTGAAACCCAGATGCTGAAGATTCGACGGTATCCAAAGCTCAAACCCAAACTCCACAAATCCTCCACCAAGTGCCAGAATGGCAACCGTAGCCGTGATGCCCAGAAAGGGGGCACGAAACAACTGGCGGAACTGATCCTTAACCTTTGTTTCAATAGTATCTGATACAGCTGCTTCTTTCAGGGCAACCGCACCAAAACGCTTCATCACGTCTTTTGCCTCTTTTATCCGGCCGTGATTGAGCAGGTAGCGCGGCGACTCCGGTATCCAGCGATTAAGCAGGATGAGCATGAACCCGGTTGGGAATCCAATCAGCCATAAAATTCTCCACGTATAGTGTGGAACCAGCCAGGAAGCCAGGGCACTGGTTATGATATACGCACCTGCCACATCGCCGCCGATGAGCACCATCAGCCAGCCGCGGTGTCTGGCGGGGATGCTTTCGGCCATCAGCGTGAACATGATGGGAAGCATGCCGCCGACGCCCCATCCCATCACCAGGCACATGACACAGTTCATCCAAAAGGCGGGCATAGAGCCGCAGGCACTGGTGGCGATGAAGGTCACGCCGGCCATGAGAATCGATGACCTGCGGCCGATCTTGTCACCCAGCCATCCCCAGACAAATGATCCGATCACCGTTCCTGTAATACCGGACAAGGGGAGCAAAGCCACCGGGATCACTCCTCCAGGGTTAACGGGCGATTTGAGTCCGTACTCCCTGGCCATCCCGGGCACCACGAACGAGAGAATCGTCGGTTTCATCACATCGAGCGTGATCGCGATGGCCATCACCAGCAATAATCCAACATGTGTCGGGTTGATTGGAGCGTCGTCGAGTGCACGCACCTTGAGATTGTAGTCCCCCTCATCTTTTGTAGAGGCCGGGGGAATGAGACTGTACAATGTCGTCAAAAGGCCAAGAATCACCATTCCCATGCCGAAGAACATGGTTGTGGTCATATGATGGCCAACCAGCCTATAGCCGTAGGAGCTCGCGTCGATGTACATCGGAAGTTGAAGAGACACCCCAACCGAAACCGCTAAAAAACCCATCCAAAAAGCGCTTTTACTCCTGAAAACAATATTCCCGTTGAAGCGCATTAATTTTACAGACTTCATATGCAAACCTGGTTTTGATGTACGATGAGTACCTGAGACAACTACACAAATTCCTGATAGAGATAAGAAAAAAAGGACAATAATAAAAGATTTAGATGAGAATATTGGATGATCAACTGTAAGCGATTATCATACAGTACATTGTGCGAGCCTGAACCTTTCAGATATTTTGATGATATTCATTGAGAGACCCATCTGTGGAGAACAAACCTCTGGGTTTTAATAAGAGGGAAGCACCTCAGAAATCATTTTAATCCAAAATAAGCCACCGTTTATGGAAAAAAAGCAGCTTATCGCGGCATCATCCATTTTTTCTGCTGCGGTTATAATTGGGGTGATCATATTGAGCGTCACCTGGCATGACAACTATAAAATGAACCAGACCATATCGGTGACCGGATCCGCAAAGGAGATAATCACCTCAGATCTCGGCTATTTGCGGGGGACTATCAAATCCACAGGGCAGACGGCCATCGAGGCCTATGAGAACCTGCAGCGACAGAAACCTGTTCTTTTGAACTATCTCAAAGAACAGGGGTTCCCGAAGGACTCGGTCAGGTTTTTTACGGTCAACAGTTATAACCGTGAGCAACTGGATGAGAAAGGCAGGCCGACCGGCAAGATCCTGGCTTATTATTATAACCAGCGTATCGAAATCAAATCTAAGAATGTTGAACTGATACGAAAAATCTCGATCGATATTAGTTCGCTGATAAAAAAAGGGGTTGATTTCGACGTAGAGCCGCCACAATATTTTTATACAAACCTGGCAGGTCTGAAGATCGACATACAGGCTGAGGCAGCCAAAGACGCTATGCAGCGTGCACAGCGAATCGCCAAGTCAACCGGCAGAATACTTGGTCCCTTGACTGGTGCCAGGATGGGGGTTTTACAAATCACCCCGGTCAATTCAACACAGGTCAGCAATTACGGTATTCACAACGTCACCACCATAAAGAAGGAAATTACAGGGGTAGTGAGTGCGACATTCATGATTGAGTGATATTTCGAGCCGTTATTTCACACAGAGGAATCGATAATATGAAATCATCGATCAAGAGTTTTAAAAGAAACAGGATAGGTGAAGCGATCTTGCTGATTTGTCTACTGTTTGGATTTGCAGGGGAGATAAAGGCGCAGTCAGCCGGTAGTCGCAACGGTATGATCCCACATCTTCAGAAACATGGCACGGCGACCCAATTCATCGTAGATGGGAAACCGTACCTCATGCTTGCTGGTGAACTGCACAATTCAAGCGCATCGAGTATCCGGTATATGAGACCAATCTGGAGTCACCTCGATTCGCTTCATTTAAATACAGTGATAGCAACCATTTCGTGGGAACTGACCGAGCCTAAGGAGGGGACGTTCAATTATGATCTGATCGACAGCCTGATTAGTGAGGCCCATGCACATGATTTGCATCTGGTCTTTATCTGGTTCGGAACATGGAAGAACGCCGGTTCCACGTATGCACCAGCATGGGTGAAAACAAACCTTGATAAATATCCGCGGATGCAAAACAGGCCGGGGCATAATCTCGAGGCGCTTTCTCCCTTCGGTGAAGTGACGATGAAGGCTGATGCAAATGCTTTTGCGCATGTCATGAAGCATATCCGTAATGTCGACACTCATCATACGGTGCTTGCCATGCAGGTTGAAAACGAAACGGGCATCCTCGGATCGGCCTGGGACCGATCACCAATCGCCAATTCAGCCTTCGGCAAGAATGTCCCGGATAGACTAATGAATTATCTGCGGGATCATAGAAAAACCTTGCTCCCCGAGCTCAGGGAAATCTGGGCTTCGACGGGTTATCGCACGTCCGGTACATGGCAGCAGGTATTTGGAGACGGTGCCGATGAAGTCTTTATGGCCTGGTATGTTGGCAGCTATGTCAATGTTGTTGCCAGTGCGGGAAAGTCGGAATACCCGCTGCCGATGTACGTCAATGCGTGGCTTGTTCAACCCGTAACCCCGCGGCCGGGCCAATACCCGAGCGGGGGACCGGTATCGAAGATGATGGACGTGTGGCGAGCTGCTGCTCCATCGATCAATTACTTTGCACCGGATATCTATGCGTCTGCATTCAAGAAGATTGTCAAACGGTATCACCGCTCAGGCAACCCGCTGTTCATTCCGGAAGTTCGTGCCGACATGGCTACGGCGGCACGTTCTGCCTATGTTTTTGGTGAGCTTGACGCGATGTGCTTCTCCCCGTTTGGCATCGAAGATCTGCCAGCCGATCATCCGCTTGCTGACTCTTACAGGTTGTTGCACAACATGATGCCGCTGATAACAAAATATCAGGGGACCGGTAAAATGCGGGGTGTGCTTCAATCCGGGGATCACCAGGAAACAATCGCGCTTGGAGATTATAACCTGCATATTACGTTTACCGCTACTCCGAAAGATAAGATCCCTGGGTTTGGGATCATTATCAATCCATCACCGGATGAGTATCTCATTACCGGTTCCGGTATGAACGTGACATTTACACCGGTCCATCCTGGTAACAAGCCCATTGTTGATTTCTTATCGGTAGATGAAGGATGGTACAAAGACGGCAACTGGGTACAGGGACGACATCTCAATGGTGATGAATCTGCCGGTTACCCACGGGTGCCGTTTTACATGTCAAACCCGGATTCTCTCTATCAGTCGGAGACGGGCCTTACATCCATGATACCGACAATGAGTGTTAGAATTCCGCGGCTGACAGCGGATGGTCACTTTGTTGATCCAAAGTCATTTCCGGCGGATAGCAGGCGTGGTATCACCGTTCAAAAGGTTGTATTGTACCGGCACAAGTGAGATAAGACATCAACCCGACAAATCAAAAATCGTGTGAAAGAGAATCCATGCTGGTTTGAATTTTACGACCCACATAAACATTTAAATAGTTATCCACTATCATGGTCACGAAAAAATGCGGGTCATAACTAATTCCCTTTCATGCTGTGCGACGGTGGATGGAACGAATTTAATCTTAATCTTAACCTTAACCCCCCCGCCAGTATTATCACATCGAAAACCAGTAATTGATCTTTAACAGGAAAATATTATTGGGCACTATTTTGAAAAGCCGTCCCAGAGAATGCCCCAGGTTTGCATTATAATTATCGATAAAGGCCGTTTGTTCGCTTGACCATACCAGGTAGATATCGGAACCAGGCCGGTATCGCCATCTAAAGACCAGGTTGGAACGAAACTGACGGAAATTGAAATCCGGGTTAGCAATCGAATAATCTGGAATATTATTGCCATTTTCGTGGAGATAGTAGCGATTATTCGAGAATCCGGGATTATTGTAAATCACAAAACGGTCGTTGTAATTATGGGCTTCAGGCTGACTTACATATTTGAAATCCGAGTATCTCCCCCTTGATACAAACGGGCTTCCGTAGTACTGGATGGTAATATCCGGGGTGATGATGTAGTCAAGCCGCAGTGTCAGGTTAAGCGTCTGTTGTTTGATGGTTCCGAGAATATAGCGGTTGCCTGCATTTCGGTTGACGGTCGTTACGTATTGGAGCCGGTTATGGTTGCCAGTATAACTGGCTGTCAATCCTAACCGGAAATTATCGGTTATTCGTGCGGTAATCCCTGGTCCGAACTGGTAACTCTCATCCGAATGGTGGGATGTCTGCATGATATTATACATCAGTTGCAAGGATAGGTCCCTTGAATCGTCCGTTGTGAACTGTCCGTAAAAATTCAGGCTGGAAGGTATTTTCAAGGCAAAGCCTCCCCGGAGCATGCGTGTATCAAGTGTCTGGGAATTGAAATCCCAATTGGTATTTAAGCTCCATTTATTTAGGAAACCGGGTGAGAAATTAATATTGAGTCCGGAACCCAGGTATTGTCCGTCGAAATTCCACTGGTTGAACTGTTCCAGGCCGATCGTTAAGGTCCGGAAGATGGAGGTCGGTTTGGTGACGAAATAAGAAATATTGTTATCCTGGTTGAGGATATCCGCTATCTTCATATATCCCAGGTCGTTCAGCTCGAGTCCGGGTGAATACCAGCTCATGCCGGTCGAATAATGCCAGAGTCCGGTTCCCTTGCCGATCACGAATTTTCCACCGTATCCGCTCAGAGATGTCCGTGTCGTATCAAAATGCAGGAAAGTGGCCCCGGGACGCTGGTAATAGCGGGCCGAGGATTCCTCCAGCATGGTTATAGCCTGTTGGCTCCCCTTGATATAGCTGCCGATCAGTTTCGTATCGATATAAAAACGCTTGTTGTCCCACTGATGCAGCAGGTGAAAACCGCTTGTATATGCATCTTTGCTCAAAAAGTTCAGGCGGTTATCCCTGATAAAGCGGTTGGTCGAGGTTAAAATGCCGCCGACGATCGTATTTCCGTCATGATAGTTTTTTTGAATACGGGCCACCATGTAGTTGGTCAGTGGCTCTACAGGCTGTTTGTAAATGGCTCCGTCTGGACCACTTAATTTCGCGTCCTCCCGGGCCGTAAGGCTTTGGAGGACTCCCACAGAAAGGTTCTTTGACGTTTTCCCGCTGAGCTTAATGGCGCTCAGGATCGTTGTCTGTTGCGGTTCTTTTACAAACAGACTGTCGGTAGGATTTATCACATAAGAAGGGGCGTGACCGATACGCCGCGTGTAAAAAAGGCTGTTATCGTCAATGCTGTAATCGAAGATATTTTTGCCTTCGATAAAAAAGGGTCGTTTTTCCTCATAAAAAGTTTCAAAGTTCGTCAGGTTCATTACCGACGGATCGGCTTCAACCTGGCCGAAATCAGGGTTGACGGCCATATTAAGCGTAAAATTACTGGTTACACCTATTTTGGCATTCAGCCCCATGTTGCCGGCCCACGAGCGCCCCTTGTCGGCAAACGGATTGGAACGGTTTGTCTTGAAAGTATTCAATTTACCGAGCGTATAAGGCATGATTTCAATTCTGGGCATCTTTTTTAAGTCCTTAATGCCTTTCAATACACCGAAATTGTAAATCATGCCTGGTCCGGTCATAGTCTGCACTTCCCAATCGTCTTCTTCTTTGAGCCGGTTTATCCATCGCCAGACGTGAAGTCCCCAGGTCTGGACCGAATCACTGCTGTAGTGAAGCTGACTGAAAGGGATTTTCATTTCCGCTACCCACGAAGAATCGTTAATTCCCACTTTCCCTTCCCATACGGGATTCCAGTTGACATCCCAGTTGCCCGGATTGGTCAGGACGAGGTCGATTTTTTGTCCGTATGCGGTCAGATCGAATTCGTAACCGGTCTCGTCGTCGTTATAACTATCAAAATTGACCCCAACCTGGTCGCCGATAATTTCATCACGGACCCCGGCTATTCGTTGAATTTTATTGGGATCATCAAAGGCGCGGATGGCAACATAGAGATTGCGGGCGTCATAGAGGATCTTGACCTCCGTTCGTACTGAAGGTTTACCGTGTTCGGTTGGAACAAATTGAGTGAAATGCGTAGACCAGTGTCCGGTTTTCCAGGCCGGATCATCCAATTTACCGTCTATCACCGGAGGCGGAGTCGTCAAGCGCTGGGTGACGTAAACCCGGTGCATCGGAATGACCGT
>DATFNI010000519.1:0-4821 GCA_035266485.1 Balneolales bacterium | reverse complement strand
AATATACAGATACCGAGTGAACCTCCTTGCTACTTGCTGTTTGGAGAGCAGCCAGGTCACGCAGGTTGCCGTTCCAATAGGCCAGATAATTACCTGTCGAATAGAGATTGTTGAAGTCGGATATCGAGATCGCACTGGGTGTGCCTGCATAATAAGCATATCCGCCAGCATCATTTGAGAATATGTTATCTTCAATCAGATAATTAGACCCGCTGGTCGAATAGAATGCCTTTGATGAGGTTCCGGATCCCGTAACGTTGACCGTGTTGTAAACAATATCCTGGTAAGTGCTTGATGTTACATAGATTCCATTCTGACTTCCTGTTATATGGATCATATTGTTAGCAATCAATCCGTGCGTTCCGGTAGGCGGGGTTCCGCTTGAGATGTTGGTCAGGTATAAACCATTGGCGTTGTTAGACGTCAATATGTTCTTTGTGACTCGAACGACCCCGCCGGCATTATTCAAATATATTGCATAGCCGCTCGTAACGGATGCCGTATTGTTACTTACTGTAGCGGTGTTTACATATTGTAATTGGATACCGGTATAAAGATTGGCAAAACGATTATTGGTAATGCTAAAATTAGTGGATACATCATTATAGACACCAATGAACCGAACACCGTAACTGCCACCATAGAACACGTTATTGTTAATTGTGATATCGGATAGTTTGACATTATTGGCCATTATAAGGCCACCGTTTGTGCTGGATGAGATGCCTGAACCCGAAGTCAGCGAATCATTCAGGACCGAGATGTTGCTGCTCTGTGCTGTTATGTCGATAACTTTTCCGTAACTGGTGCCGGTAGCACTCAATGTCAGGTTCTTAAACGATAAATTCGATGCGCCATTTATTTTTATGACATAGTTATCAGCAGTGCCCGCGGCTGTGTGATAAATTTGCACACCGCTGGCAACCCCACCCTGTGATTGGAAGGTAACGGTATTTGTGGTGCTTGACCCGGTTATCACATCAAGGGTAAATTGCTCATCATAGGTCCCGGCTATGATATTGAAAGTAACCGGCCCCGACACGCCCTTGGTACTCAGATCCGACACGGCATTGGCAATCGTTGTATACGTGCCACCGGTACCAATGGTATAGGTACCTGAAAGTGCTTGTGCGCTCAGCATTCCCGGTATTAAAAGCATAAATGCCCATACGATGCCAATCAGTCTACTTCTTTTTCTTTGTATGATTTTTTTCATAGAAACCTCCTGAAGAAAAAATGTTTTAACGTTCCCCCAATTCCCTTACACATACACATTCATTAGCCTGGATCAGGCAAACAAGCTGATTCAGCATCCATTTACCACATAAGGTTCGAATGGTATGTGCAACAATATTAGACTAGTAGAACAATATTATAAAAAAGTCCGAATAATGCGCAAGGGAGGTTCAGACAGTAGCCGACTGTGCAATTACACAGTCAGGAATATCTTGCGAAAATTATAGCTCTTTTGGGTTGCCGAGGTGGTTCGAAGACATGAAATGATAGAGATCAATTTGTGGTTCTCAAAGTTGTTTCGTTTTAGTAATTACTTAAAAAATGTGACATTCTGTGAATAGACTACATCAATTACACCGCGTACAGCGGCTTCCGGTTTCACTGGAAAGGGCCTGGGACTTTTTTCAGCAAAGAGTCGAGTCACTATTTGATTACCGATTCAGGAAGTTTGAGATGATGTTTGGGAAGTTTCCTCTGCCTTCAGCCGCTCAATGACTCTTGATGCCTCTTCGACATGCTGTTCGGCATTAAGTTGAGAGTTGAATACGTGCCTGATGACACCATTGCGGTCAATGATGTAAGTCACACGCCCAGGCAATAAGCCCATTAGACTGGTTGGCACGCCGAACAGGTTCCGGACTTCTTTGTCCTGATCGCTAAGTAATGTGAACGGAAGCTGGTATTTCTTTTTAAACTGTTCGTGAGATTCCGGACTATCAGAGCTAATGCCAATTACGTAAGCTCCTTTATCTGTTAAATCCTCGAACTGATCGCGAAACGAACACGCCTCTTTAGTGCAGCCTGGAGTATCATCTTTGGGATAAAAATAAATGACCAGGATATGTTCTCCTCTGACTTCCCGAATATCAAAGGGTTCGCCGTTTTGATCTGGTAAAGTAAAATCGGGTAATTTGTCACCTGTCTGGAGTGATTTGCTCATCGTTCGAAGTTTTAAAGTTTGGGTATATCAACCACATTTCTTAAAAGCAGCTTGAGTTATGAAAAGTTCCGTAAATCTGTAACACTAAAATGTGACCGGGTATCACTCTGAGGGATATTTATCTTCATAAAGTTAAGTTTCTATCATATTTATGGATACGCAAGTATTGCTAGCTATAATTATAATAGGTGCGAAACCGTATTTTTTACTCACTTGTTAAGTCTTTTGAAGAATGACACGGTCTGCCGAAGAATGATAACCATGAAGTCTCTTTTGACGGATATATTTGATGAATTGTGGAATCAACTCCAGGACTCAATCGGTTCACGAATCATCATGTATGTATCCTGATGGTGAGTTGTAAAAATCATCAAGGATTACGTGTTTCAGGTAATTAACCAGCTTTCTGTAGTGCTGCGTTTAAGGGTTATTCCTCCGGCTCGTTTATTACCTGGCAGGCATCCGGGTTCAGCCCAAATTCGGCTTTCCGGTTGCCATACACATAATTGTGTCTGAGGATATAGGCCCGATTATCCTCGAGCGGAGCGATTCGTTGCAATATGGTTTCGAGTCGTTCGATGGTCTTTTATTTTGCGCTTTTCCAACATAATCCGGGCCGGTGTGGTTATGCCATAGGGTGCTGTCAATTTCGCCGGTCAGTCATTTCCAAGTGTACATAATGGAACCAGATATATCCCTGTAATGTTGAGGGTTGAAAAGAAGATGTTATGTGGCAAAATTGGGTCAATATAGTTCTGGGAATCTGGCTTATACTTAGTGGCTTATCATTCCCACTGGTAACAGAGGGTAACCTGGTGATTACAGGGGCGCTGGTTTTTATTATTGGGTTATTAACGCTTCGTTACTTTAACGGCATGATCATGGTTGTTCTTGGTTTTTGGATGGTTATCAGCGGGGTGTTCGTAGCACTGGCCACTCCGGCTAATTTCATTCTCAACGGAGCGCTCATCCTTCTGTTCGCTGTGTGGGCAGCATCTGCTAAAAGAGAAAACACGCTTACCTATTGATATAAAGATTGTTCCCGGCTTTTCCTGCTTTGGCAACCAGAGATTGGAATAGCTATTTGTATGAGCATAATGGAGGACAGAAGTACATTATAATTATCGGGGAGGGTTAATCCCTGTGATATGCATTCCTTAGGTATATACGTGAGTCGTCGTAATTTCCGTTAAATTTTTATTGAGCAGATATACAAGGGCCAACTAATTTTCAAGGAAAGCGCGAACTGCGGGATCTACCTTGTCAGCTTTGCACCCGGGACCCAGATGCCCGCAATCCGTATGCAGCTTCATGACTTTCGCATGGATGTAAGGAGCCAGTTTCAGGGCCGGATGCGGATTAACCATGTGGTCCTGCATTGAAACGACCATAAATACTTTGGCTTTTATTGTGTTAGCTGTTGCCGGAATTGAGTCATTAAAGGGCTTGTAAATATTCTGGGCAAGCATTGCCCTAAGCTGGCTGGCCCAGTCGTACGGATTGAACGCCGGCTCGAATTCTTTATCTGATTTGGTAATGAATTTTGTGAAATTTCCTGTTTTGGTATGATCAATCCGGTAATCTGGAGTGGTCAGATTCATTGTATGAATTTCATTGATCGTGTTGCTGATCATTACTTTGGAAGCACCGGATTTAAGTCCCTCTTTGATAGCATCGAGTTCGGCAGTCCATAATAGTTTATCGTAGGCAGTGAGTCGGGGAGAGCCGACTATGGGCACTGCCTCATCCATGAAGTTGGGATACTGTGTGATCCAGGCGAACGTTTGCATGCCACCCATGGAAATACCCATCACGGCATGAATATGATGTATGCCAAGAACACTGGTTAACAATTGGTGTTCGGCATTAATCATGTCATGAATTGTGAACTCTGGAAATGTATTATTTGGTTGTGTGGCACTGTTTGATGGCGAAGAAGAAACCCCATCACCAAGAGCATCAACAGTAACGACGAAAAATTTGGACGGATCCACCAATCCTTCAGGACCCACAGAACCGGCCAGATCTTCGGATTTTCCACTGAACCAGGTAGGGAACAGGATGACATTGGATTTGTCCGGTTTTAGCGATCCGTAGACACGGTACCCAATACGGCAGTTTTTGATCACTTTTCCGGACTCCAGTTTCAGGTTTCCAATCTCCCCGTAAAGTTGCTCGGACTGAGCCCGGAGAGATAACGGTGCAAAGAGGGTAATAAAAAGCAGGAGGGTGAGTTTTCTCTGTAGCTTCATGATTCTTTTTTCAGGGTCATAGATCAAGATCTGATAATGCGTTATTATAATCGATAACAAGTTTAATCGCGAGAAAAAAAGAAATTCAATATTCCGACTATTTGTGATTCCTGTGGTTTCTACTACTCGCGGGCAATTTACAGGCAAGTATTGGCCTGATTCCACATAGTCATTAAATAACGTCAGCTCGATATAAAAAATGAGGAATACGGACAAAAACGATGACAAAAGGGTTCATTCAACACCTCGCTCTGTGTCGTCCTGATTTTGGTTGACTCATAGTACGGTTTTTTTTGAGTAATAATTCTTCCATTTTCTTTCCAAAGGTCCTGTTCTTGAGTGTGCTTGGTTAGGAGTTAATCTCTCAACACTACTGTGAGGACGCACCTGGTT
>DATFNI010000518.1:0-2218 GCA_035266485.1 Balneolales bacterium | reverse complement strand
TTTGCTAAAGATGTTGGTCCTGGTGTAACGGATTTAAGTACATTCGACAGCATTTTTAAATCGGTCCAGGAGCATGGGGGCAATACCATGCGCTTCTGGGTTCATATCGATGGCACCAATTCCCCGGCCTGGAATGCGGATTCGGTATCCGGTCCCGGGCAGGGTACCATTGACGATCTGCGTGCCATTTTAAACGATGCATGGTCGCATCATGTCACCCTGCTGTTATCCCTCTGGTCATTTGATATGCTGAAAGTGACCGATATTACGCAACTTGACCGGAATGAGAAATTACTGACTGATTCGTCCTATACCCGTAAATACATCAATAATGCTTTGATACCTATTGTAAAGGCATTAAAGGGCCATCCGGGTTTATTGGGCTGGGAAGTGTTTAATGAACCGGAGGGGATGACGACCCAGTTTGGTTTTACCGGGGTACCTATTTTAGCGAGGGTTCCCATGCTGGATATCCAGCGATTTGTCAATATGGTGGCAGGGGCGATCCACCGGACTGATCCGGATGCCAAGGTGACGAATGGTTCGTGGAGCCTGGTCTCCCAGACCGATGTGAATCTAAGCAGTTCAGGGACCCAGAATTATAATTATTATCGTGACGATCGGCTGATTGCAGCAGGCGGCGATCCCAAAGGGACACTGGATTTTTATGAGGTCCACTATTACGACTGGCAATCAGCCGGTATCACCCCCATCCTTCATAGTGCCTCTACCTGGAAGCTGAATAAACCTCTGGTTATTGGGGAGTTTTTTCTGCCGGATAATGTAGCGGGCGTGCCTTACCAGAATGTGTACAAGACATACCTCCAGGAAGGTTATGCCGGCGCTCTGGTTTGGCAATGGTTCGACTGGTGGCAGAATCGCACCGGACTGACGCAAAACTGGCCGCGGGGCCTTCAGAATATGGACAGCATGAAGGTGAACTATCCCAATCAGGTCACTATAAAATTGACCGAACCGTGGATATCATCATTCACAGCTTCACCGGCGGAGGTTGAAGCGGGCGGGGCGAGCCAACTGAGCTGGAATGTTGAAGGGGCACAATCGGTGATGCTTGACGGAACCCTGGTTGATTCGGCAGGGACGAAAGTGGTAAATCCCATTGATACAACAACATACACGCTGATTGCAACAGGTGCCAATAATTCTGCTGATACGGCTCAGGTAACCGTTTATGTGGTGCCGCCCGGCAAAATCAACAGGGCTCTGGACCGGCCGGCCTACTCTTCATCAAATGAAACCGGACTGGGTAATGACAAGCCCTCTTATGCTTTCGATGGCAATATGAATACCCGTTGGAGCAGTTCGTATTATGATAACCAATGGATATATGTGGATCTGGGCAAAGCATATAACCTGTCGTCGGTAGTGCTCGACTGGGAAACAGCATACGCATCCGGTTACGATATTGACGTTTCACTCGATGGCCAAAACTGGACGACAGCATACCATACTGACAGCGGGGATGGCGGTGTCGACTCCCTTACATTTTCAAGCCCACCGATGGCGAGGTACGTACGAATGTATGGGATTAAGAGAGCTACGCAGTGGGGATTCTCGTTATGGGAGTTTAAAGTTTTTGGCAGCCTTTCTTCCAAACAGCCTCCTGATTTAACGCTCGTCGAGCCTGACCGTAACCGGAATCTGGGGCCCGGCGCAAACATCATGTTGTCGGCGACCGCTACGGATACCGACGGTTCCATTCAATATGTCTCTTTTAGCGATAATGGCACCGTCATCGACACCGTAAAAGCAACACCGTATATCCTTCCCTATAAAAATCTTCAGGAAGGACAGCACATCATTTTTGCAAGGACCCTGGATAGTGATGGTTTATCCGTTCAATCGGCTCCCGATACTATCAATGTTCTGCCTACCCTTGAAACGAAAACCCTTGAGGCTGAAGATGCAACACTTACCGGCAGCAATACGGCGGTTGAAAATCAGGTAGTGGGTGCCAGTGGTGGCAAATACGTCAACATGAATGAAAATAACGGCGTCATTACATGGAACAATCTGGGCATCATGAAAGCGGACAATTATGATGTCCACATCCGTTATTATCTGCCTTTCGATTATAAAACACAGATCCTGGCCGTTAACGGCGACTCCCTGGGAGAGATGTATTTCAAGGTTCCGAAACAACAGTGGCTGCCTTTTGATACCACCATCACGGCGCAAAATGGAATAAACTCTATTT
>DATFNI010000517.1:0-9956 GCA_035266485.1 Balneolales bacterium | reverse complement strand
ATTGATATCAGCAAATTATCTAATTATTAGTTGCTATTCGTTTTCAGACGATTTTCGTAAGGATGCTATCCAAAATTATCCCATCATTAAAATGAAACGCTCAGCGAAAAGATCTTCCATCAGAACTATACCCATAGTTTTTTTCATACTTGCTATTTCCTTTACCGAGGCCTTTTCTCAAAACACCTCCATCGATTTGCGTAACTGGGGGATCGGTTTGAACAGCGGGTTTGCTCTTGCAAGCATGAACGTAAAAACGAAGGCTCTCCCTTTTTATGGTTTTCACCTGCGATATGCTGCAAATCCGACATTGGCCATAACGGGTAATTTCGATTTCGGACTTTTTGAAAGTGCTAAGGGCGCCCGTGGACAATACGCTTACCATTTTACCGATCATTACTTTCAATATTACCTGGCTACACAGACCAATATTCTGCGTCTTCTCAATATGAACCAGGTCGCAAGGAAAATGAGCTGGTTTGCGGAAATAGGCGCTGGTCAGATTTATAGCAATGTCAAAACTTCAATTGACCGATCAGTTCCCGGTGCCAGCAAGTATCAGGGAACCAATGGCAATTTCCTGACAACTTTTGTGACACTCGGCAGCGGCTTCCGTTTCAATATCAGTCCGCGCTTTGACTTTGATCTTGGCTATCACTTCTTCTATACCAATAGCGGTTATCTTGATGGCTACATTGCTCCACACCATCTGGTTAATAAAGATTACTACCATTACCTGCAGGTTGGCATAACTCTTAAACTCGGCAAAAAATCAATTGGTGATGCCGACTGGGTCCGGCGTGAAACGTTGATCGGAGAACACCTGCAAAATCTAAGCGATCGCATCGACGATCTTTCCAGGGAGATGGGTGAACTGCACCGTGTGATCAATAATAATATTGACTCACTGAAAGCCAACCGCCATCAAATTGCCCAACTCTCGGATAGTGTTGGTGAACTTAGCAAGAAGGTTCATCTGAAAAGAATGGCCCATGGGTTCGGTATTGATTTCGATACCAGTATCCTGTTCAATTTTGATTCTTCTCATCTTCAGCCGCAAGCAGTAGTCCTTTTGAGAAACCTTGCTACTACCTTGAGAAAAAATCCGGAAATAGACGTAATTGTTTCGGGATACGCCGATTCTATTGGAACAAGTCAATACAATATCAATCTCTCTAAACGGCGTGCCTACAGCGTTGCGGATTATTTCACAAGCCACGGCGTACAATCTGACCATGTTATGGTGAAGGCTTTTGGCAAAAAGGAACCTATCGCATCCAATCACGATTTGAGTGGACGGATCGAAAACAGACGCGTGGTTATAACATTGGTGGAACCGGACAAGCAGTAATAGAGTGACCTTGCGAATATCGTTCATACCTGCTGATCAAAAGAGATAAAGATACCATTGTGATATAGTTCAAAATGCGTTAATGTTACGGCGCATAATTATACTAAAAAGAAGACTTTCACATGAAGATACTTGTCACAGGCGGTGCGGGGTATATCGGTAGTCATACCTGTATTCAACTATTAAATGCCGGTTACGAAGTACTGGTCGTCGATAATCTTGCGAACAGCAAAGAAGAATCCCTTAAGAGAGTTCAGGAGATAACGGGAAAGCAACTTGACTTCCACAAGGTGGATTTGCTGGATCGTGAGAAACTCGACCGGATTTTCAGTGACCATAAGATTGATTCGGTCATCCACTTTGCAGGACTCAAAGCGGTCGGGGAATCAGTTTCCATCCCACTTCGTTATTATCACAATAATATTACGGGTACGCTCATTTTGTGCGAGGTAATGGCTGAGCACGATGTGAAAAATATCGTGTTTAGTTCTTCTGCTACCGTCTATGGCGATCCGGCATCAGTGCCCATCACGGAAGATTTTCCACTATCAGCTACCAATCCGTATGGGCGTACCAAGCTTTTCATTGAAGAAATATTGAAAGATCTTTGGATAAGCGATGAATCCTGGAATGTCGCCTTGCTCCGATACTTCAACCCGGTAGGTGCTCATGAGAGCGGACGCATTGGTGAAGACCCCAACGGAATACCGAATAACCTTATGCCATACATTGCACAAGTTGCAATAGGTAAAAGAAAGCAGCTGTCTGTGTTTGGCGATGATTACCCGACGCCCGATGGAACCGGTGTGCGCGATTACATCCATGTGATCGATTTGGCAAACGGACATTTAAAGGCCCTCGAAAAATTGGAAACCAATCCGGGTGTCGCAACTTACAATCTTGGAACCGGTCATGGATACAGCGTTCTTGATGTTGTTAAGGCATTTGAAAAGGCATCTGGAAAATCAGTGCCTTACCAGATCGTTGATCGCCGACCTGGTGATGTTGCTCAGTGCTATGCCGACCCCGCAAAGGCCGAAAAGGAATTGGGTTGGAAAGCTACCCGCGGCATCGAAGAGATGTGTGCCGATACCTGGCATTGGCAGTCAAAAAACCCAAATGGGTTTGAATAGAATACCAGCACAATGGTAAAATAATACCGAAACTAATGACCCAAATAACCCGTGATGATCTTCTTGAATTTGCTCAAATGATCAAAGAGTCGTGCATTAAAGCCGCAGGAGAGGGATTTGAAGAGGCCGGCATCTCCGGCATGTGCCGCGAAGGTGCTATAGAATATGCACAGGATAGTATTCGATCGGTTAACGTTGAGAATATTGTTGCGATATTTCAGGGCAACCATCCCGGGCTGACTGATGAGCAGAAATAGAGCCTGTTTTGCTACGTAAAGTCGTCGGATTTCACAAAGATGATGTGGGTGACTGGGTCGCTGACCTGGAATGTGGACACACCCAACATGTACGCCACAACCCTCCCTGGATGATACGCGAATGGGTCACAACTGAGGGTGGAAGGAAACAGCATTTAGGCATGGAGTTGAATTGCAAGAAATGTGATGAAGAAGGAGCATCCAATTCCGATCAGAACAATAATTAACAAATCAGCCAGTTTTTTACCTATTATATCACTATCTAATTAATAAGTAATTTATGGGCAATTTCCTTCGAAAGAATCGGAAGAAGATCATAGAATGGAGTCTGTGGATCGGCATCCCGGTCATTCTGTATACGACGGGATGGTACACCGAGGTCATTGGCAGGATGCAGCAGGTTCTTCTTTATACGGGAATATTCCAGGCACATCCGGTAGAAAATATTGCGAGTCAGCCGCTCGCCGACCTGAATATGGCGATGCTTTCCATGAGCGGCAGACAGGTAAACCTTCAGCAGTTCCGGGGGAAAGTGCTGTTCATAAATTTCTGGGCAAGTTGGTGTCCTCCCTGTGTGGCCGAGTTGCCAACGATTCTGAAGCTCAGTAAGGAAGTAACCAATCCCGACGTTCAATTTATCCTGGTCAACCTGGACCAGGACCCGCAAAAAGCCAGGGATTTTGTTCACCGCAAGGATATAACCCTGCCCGTGTACCAACCGTTGAGCCGCATCCCGTCTGAACTTTCATCCAATACTATTCCAGCTACATTCATAATTGATAAGTCTGGCAGGATTGCCCTGCGACGAAAAGGCATGGCAGAGTATGACACCAAATCTATTCGAAATCTGCTAAATAAACTGGCCAGTCAAAATTAGGGAATAGCGAACCTCTATTACCTGGTCTTGATACGCATCATACGAGTATCCCCTCAATCATCATCACATTCGCAGAGTTCTCCTTGAAAAGCTTCGATGCCCTCTTTCGCAATGATGGGGATCATTACCAAGGCAGAAACCGGGTCGGCCCACCACCATCCAAATGCGGCGTTTAATACCAGGCCCACCAGGAGTATTGCGGAAAGATACGCGCAGATATCGGTCTGTTTGGAGTCGGCATGCATCGCTTTGCTGGATATGCCTTTAGCGACTTTCCTTTTTGCCCGGGCCAGCAATGGCATAACCACCACCGATATGGCAGCGATTACAATTCCCAGGTAACTGGTTTCGGGAGGCTGATGCAAAAGCAGCGATGATCCGGCATCGTAAAGGATATAGGCCGAAAGTGCAAAGAGGCTGATGCCTACCAGACGAGCGGCTAATTGCTCTCGTGCTTCTCCCTTTTCACCTTCCTGAAGACGCCATAACAGGATTGAACCGGACAAAACTTCAATAACCGAATCGATCCCATAACTTAACAGAGCTACACTGCCTGAAAGCAGAGCTGCAACGATAGAACCAAGAGCTTCCAGAACATCCCATGTGACCGTTATATATTCCAAGATCCTGCCGTTGCGGATGTGATCTGACTTTAAGCTGGTTCTTTCAAATATTCTTGTCTCCATCGTTCTTTTTGTTGTTACAACGAAATTCAGTTGTTCAGATTATACAATCATTCCGGCACTTATTAAAACTATTCTCACGGGGAAATGAATATGAAATTATCCCCTTCGGAGATCGCTATAAATTGGGATTGATTTTTGAGATTTCTAAAAATCTACCAAAACCACCCAACAAGCCCCTATTTTAATAAGTATTGCAGTCCGATATGCCAAAAATCCTGTGATCTTACCTGCCCCTCGAGCCGGCCAGCACCACAATCCCCAGAATGAACACAATACCTGAGATCACAAGAGGCCAAACAGAGGCATTATGAATCGTTATCGTTGAACCAAACGCATGCAGACTACTCGATTCATGGATATAGTGATAACCGGTTATGAGAAGTGCAATCAATCCTCCTATGGAGAAAAGCGAACCTAATACCTTTTTCATTGAAATTAAATTAAGAATAGTTGCTCTGCTATACCAAAATAAAACAGAACTACCTGTTATTATTAGTCCCACGAAGTTCGCTTGAAGAAAAGGTTTTTTCCCAAAAAAGAAAAATTGCACCTAACCCGTCATTTGTTCATCTTGGGATATGGTTGGAGATAACCCGTCCACAAAGTAATTCCGGCCTTTCTGCCCAAGGAGGTGATTTGGCTCGATGGATGCCAATCTGCAAATCAAGGCACATCCTACCGTAATCGGATCGATTTCCGATTTCACATACAAGTGGTGTGTAAACGCCGATTTCAGTGAAGATGACGCCGCGCGGCTGACTTTGGCGGTCACCGAGTTGGTAACGGATATCGTATTATTTGCTTTTCCTGATGATGAATCAGGTGAATTTCTAATCTCATTTCACCGGGGATTGTCAAAAGCCGTCCTCACTGTTCACGAGTTGGGTGAACCGTTTGATCCGGATCGGCACATTTATAATCGCGAAAAAGCTGTAAAAGAGGCCAATTTTGATGGCGCCGGATTAGAGCTCGTGCGGCATCTTGTCGATGATTTTCAGTTTATTAACCTGGGTCGTGCGGGGAAACAATTCCGGATTGAAAAGTATATTACCGCGCAACCCACCGTCGACCTCTTTTCCGACGAACCGGTACAGGTGAAATCAGACGAGCGGATTGAAGGTTTGTATACCGTAAAGCCTCTGACTCTGGAAGATGCCGAGGATGTGTCCAAGCTGATCTACCGTACCTATGGGTACTCCTATCCCCACGATGATCTCTATTATCCGCACCGGATCGAACAGTCCCTTGCACGCAAGGACAAGTTTGGAGTCATTGTTCGTGACAATGAAAGCGAACCGGTTGGATATTTTGCAGTGATCCGATCAACGGATTCATCGATTGGCGAGGTTGGTGAGGCTGTTGTCGCCCCAAGGCACAGAAGACGGGGCATCATGACCCGAATGCTTGATGCTCTTGTTTCACTTGCAAAAGAAAATAACATCCTCGGTCTTTTTGGCCTTGCTGTTACGGTTCATGATATCAGTCAGCGTGTTAATATAAAGATGGGATTTACGACAACGGCCCTGTTGCTTGCCGAATCGCCGGTGATCCGGTACAAGGAAATTAACGAACATTATCCCCAGCCAATCTCCGAAATAATCGATTTTTTAATGCTCCAGGAGGTCACAAAACGATTTATATACGTACCGCCTGTATATCAGAAGTTGTTTTTGCGAATTTACAAGGAATTGGATCTGCCTGCTGTTTTCTGCCATGTTCCCTCTCTGGAAATGACACCTGCAAAATCAGATATCCAACTAACGGTAAGTTATGAAGACCGACATGCTGTCATCGTCGTATGGCAATTGGGGCAGGACTTCCCGGAAATTATCAGTGAAGCGGTATTAAATCTTCAAAAGAATGAACTGAATGTTTTATATGTCGATTTGCCATTGAATGATTCAGCAACACCCAGCGTGGTAACCCGTCTGCATCGCGCCGGGTTCGTTCTGTCTGGGTTGATGCCTCTCTTTCACCATGAAAGTGATTACATACGCATGCAGCGATTTGTTTGCTCACTCGACTTCTCTCAGCTCATTGTACAGTCGGAGATCGGGCAATGTATTGTAAAAGTCATAAAGAATGAACTGAAATGGAATTTCAAAGAATCAACGACAAACTCACCGTCCGGCCAATCCGCGACTTCAATCTGCTGACCGTTCGGTCCATACAACCCAGGATGAATGGCATCACGCATATTGTTCTCGATTTGCGCAAGTCCAAGATTGTCGACAGTGAGGCTGTGATTTACCTCTTTAACCTCAGCAACAGCGGTGTTGATATTACTCTGCTGCAACCCCCGCCAGTCTACTTCGAGGCTTTGCGCATACTGGAGCTGGATCGCGAACCACAGTTTCAACGGATAAATGTGGTACGCAGAAAGACAGCTAAGGTCAGCCGCATTCGTACCAGAAGTAAACTCAGCAGTATTGACGGAGCTCAGGAAAAATAGAAAGCGACTTTGTTTAACGAATTTAACTCGTACTATGGAAAATCTACTATCCGAAGCAATTGTCCCACTCGAGACGAATCGATCGATATGGGACCGCGTCTTTACCGTTCATCCCCTTGTCATTGTCGGAACCAGGGATAAATCCGGAGCCTATAATCTGGCTCCGAAACACATGGCTATGCCGCTGGGCTGGCACAACTATTTCACGTTTGTCTGCTGTCCGGGTCATACTACATACCAGAATATCAAACGTGAGAAGGAATTCACAGTAAGCTATCCGCAGCCTATGCATCTGGTTCATACGTCACTGACAGCCAGCCCACGCTGTGAAGATGATGTAAAACCAGGATTGGCTCACCTGGAACAGATACCCGCAGAGAATGTGGACGCAACTTTCCTGAAGGATAGTTATTTGTACCTGGAATGCCGGTTACATTCGTTCATTGACGACTTCGGTGAAAACAGCCTGGTAATAGGGCATATCATTGCTGCATATGCCAATAAAGAAGCTCTTCGTTACCATGACCAGGACGATCATGAATTAATTCATAAAAATCCCCTTCTCGCGTATCTGAATCCGGGGAGGTACACCGTTATATCGTCAAGTCAGAGTTTTCCGTTTCCTAAAGGTTTCAAACGATGATTTTTTAACATATGCAGCAATTCACACCTCGCAGAATCCTCCGTTCAGCTCATCAAAAAGAGGATCAGTTTATCGAACTGGTAACCCGTCTTGTTCAAATAGAGACACCATCCCATAATCCCGAAACACAGAATGAACTTTTCAGCATTCTCTGCGGTGAGCTCGGAAATCTCGATTTCGCGACAACTATCATTCCCGGAAAAAGCAGTGGCGGCCAGTTGTTGGCCAAGCCTCTTAACCGGCATAAGAATAAGCCCATTCAGTTAATGATCGGGCATTGCGACACGGTTTGGCCAATTGGCACACTCGGAGAGATGCCTGTCCATCGAAAACAGAACAGCCTTTACGGTCCCGGTATGTTTGACATGAAGGCGGGGCTTGCCATGATGATCATGGCCCTAAGTATCATAAGAGAGTTCGATATAGAACTGGATGTCGAACCGGTCATACTCGTTAACTCGGATGAAGAAACCAGCAGTAAAGACTCCAGGCGTGTGATTGAACGGTTGGCAAAAACGACTGAACGTGTTTGGGTTCTGGAACCGGCACTGGGACAGGATGGAAAGCTTAAAACGGCCCGGAAGGGTATCGGTGATTTTTCGATTGTGATTCATGGGAAATCGGCCCACGCTGGTCTCGATCCTGAAAAGGGATCCAGTGCTATCCTGGAACTTTCGTACATCATTCAAAAACTATACGAAATGAATGACCCGGCCAGGGGAATCACGGTAAATGTGGGAACGATTAATGGAGGGATCAACACCAATATCGTGGCCCCGCTCAGCCGTGCACTGGTTGACGTGCGCGTACCAGATGAGGAGGCAGCCCGGGAAGTGGAGCAGGCTATTCGCAACCTCAAACCATCTCGACCCGGTATACGAATTGATGTAACCGGATCCATCGATCATCCACCGATGGTACACAATGAACGAAATCAACATCTCTGGAAGCTGGCTCAGAAACAGGGAACGGCACTGGGCCTTCATATTGAGGAAACAACCTCTGGTGGCGGTTCTGACGGAAACTTTACGAGTATGATAACGGCCACACTCGACGGCCTGGGAGCGGTTGGATCCGGGGCGCATGCCAAACATGAACATATTGATATCCATCGCACACTTAACCGGATAGCTCTGTTGGTGCTGCTACTGTCGTTGCCTGCTCAATTTGTCTCCCGGCCGGCCGGTATTATACAAATGGCATCCGAAAGAAACTGAAATCGAACGTTTTTTACCGTCTCTAAATTATCCATAACAGCGGGTTTGTCATCTCTGATTTCTGCATTCGAGGAAATTCCTTATGATAAATACTACTGATTCTATTACCAGGCTTGAAAACCTCATCGCAGAGAATATACCGGTTACGCAGCATCTTCATTTCCATATTCATATCGATGAGAATTTCCTGCCTGTGCTGGAAGTTCCGTTAGAACCCAATGTAAATCACCTTGGCACGGCTTTCGGCGGCAGCCTGAGTATGCTTTGTACAATCGGGGGATGGTGTTGCATGTACCTGTTGCTGGAGAACTTCAACTTAAAAGCGGACATCCTGATACAAAAAAGTAAAATGATATTTCTCACCCCTGTGGAAAATGATTTTTTTGTAACCTGTGAATTGCCGAATCAATCGAAACTGGATATGTTTGCACGTACATTCCGGCGTTTTGGAAAATCCCGAATTCCCATCACCTGCTTCGTGCAGGAGAATAAACAGTCGAAGACAGCAGCCCGTTTTCAAGGCGTTTATGCAGCGATCACATCCGATACATAAAACGGGCAAAGTATGACCCTTGCCCGTTCTTGTTTTACCCTGTCCCTAAGATGCTACGTTCGGTTAACGCGGATTGATCGTAATTCCAACCAAAAGGATACTTGTGGATAATTCATTCTGAACTTCGGTCCCAGCAACGGGAACAGTTTGACCTGTTGAAGGATTTATGGTCATCCAGGTGCCTTTAACTTTGTTTTTGAATCCATATTGGAAACCCAGCGTACCGGTCAGCATTGGGCTGATCTTATAGGATAATCCAGCTCCCAGGTGGTGTTGAACAACGGCCGGAGCCGCAACATTATAGAACGAATCCTGGTTTCGAATCGGGTTTTCATTGTATGCATAACCTAATCTAACCGGCAACTTATCGGTGACATTGTATTGCAAGCCGGCTGCCAGCACGATAATGCTCCTCCATCCAAAACCGGCAACGGCACCTGTAGAGGTGAAACCGGTCTCTTCAAATCCCTTCGTGTGCCCATAATCGATATACCTGAAGTCAGCAGCAAGAATCAGACGATCAGTACCTGTATATCCGGCACCAATTGTAAGCATTTGTGGACAGTCCATCTTGAAACTAAAATCAAGCGGGGCACCCGTTTCATCCTTGGATTTGAAATTCAGTTTATTGAACCGTTGTGTGCTTCGATATCCGACACCAAAATGTATACCAGGAAGCAGATCGTGAACCGTTGCGCCGACGTTAAATCCAAAACCGAAAGCTGAAGCTGTCGGGCCATTCGGGTAGGACGGATACCCGTTTCCGTTAGCGTCATTTGGGTTGGTT
>DATFNI010000516.1:0-12223 GCA_035266485.1 Balneolales bacterium | reverse complement strand
CAGAAGAAAATTTTGGACGAATCTTATCCAAAGATCTACGTCCCTACCGCGATGAACTGATCATTTCAAGCAAAGCCGGCTACCTGATGTGGCCGGGACCTTACGGGGAATGGGGATCACGAAAATATGTGATTGCCAGCTGTGATCAGAGCCTGAAACGCATGGGACTGGATTACGTTGATATTTTCTACAGCCATCGTCCCGATCCCGATACCCCTCTCGAAGAAACGATGGGAGCCCTCGATCATATCGTTAAAAGTGGACGTGCCCTGTACGCAGGTATCTCCAACTATCCCCCTGATATGACAAAAAGAGCAGCTCAAATTCTCCTTGAAATGGGAACCCCATGCCTGATACACCAGCCGCGATACAGCATGTTTGATCGCTGGATTGAAGATGGATTGCTCGGTGTCCTTGATGAAGAGGGCATGGGATGCATCGTGTTTTCACCGCTCGCTCAGGGTCTTCTTACGGACAAATATCTCGGCGGCATTCCGGAAGATTCACGTGCTGCCAAGCCGCACGGTTTTCTGCAGCGCGACAGCGTCAACGAACAAAATGTCGGCAAGGTCAGGCAGCTGAACGAGATCGCTCAGAGACGGGGCCAGACAATGGCGCAACTTGCGATTACCTGGGTCTTGCGTCATCCCCAGGTGACGACCGCCCTCATCGGGTCCAGCCGGATAAGTCAGATTGAGGATATTGTTGGGGTGCAACACAATTTGGAGTTGAGCGGCGATGAATTAAATGCTATCGAACAGATTCTTGCCTGACGACCGATTAAAAACCCTCTCACTGTCATTCCAACCGAAACGGGGTCACGAAACCCCGCGAAATGACATTGGGGAAATTGTCGCATTTGTATTGAACTCTTTCGAATTCACGCTAAATGGATTGACAGGCACGTATTTATCAGGGAGACCTTGATGTAGAAACCGTATTTCTGCATGTGCATCTGACATTTTAATTCAGGATCGATGTTGCAGAACCTTTGATGTCTTTCATTTTGAATTGAATATGAACGCGTCTCAAATCAGGGTTAACTTCAAATTTGATATCAAGTTGATGCATTAATGTGGAAATAATGGGTTGCACCTTGAATACACTCTCAATTCCCGAGAACACTTCAGGGGAATTTTTTTTAGAGAGAGAGTAAACAATATTCAGAGATTCATTCTCTGAAAAAAGACTCAGCTTATTTATTATAACATTGTTTTTGTTGCATATTCGATTCAACTCTAAACCTGTTTCACTTATCAAGAGGAAAAAGGTAATCGCCTGATTTGCATTGATATGAATCTCTTCCTCAGGCAGGGAAATTGATTTAACTACTCCCTCCGTAAACAACTCGTTGCTGAGATGCTTCTCAAGAATAGACAATATCGGAATCCGTGACAAATCAGATGATTTATACATCTCTTCGTGAATACGGGAAATGGTCTTTATATGCTGCTCGATCAGCTCTATGACTTCCACCGGAGTGAGGCCACTTTGGCTTTCCGCATGCAGGGTAAAAAGCGCCGAGATAACCGCCAGGTTGTTCTTCACCCTGTGATGCATTTCACCCAAGGCGACCTCTTTCTCGTTTAGGGCTTGTCGTAGGGCTCTCTCAGTCTCTTTTAGATCTGTGATATCCTCCACTGTTCCCACAAACGATATTGGTTTACCTTCTTTGTCGCGCCGAAGTTCTCCTCTCTCAAAAACGGTACGAATGTTCCCGTCAGGCAGAACAATCCTGTGCTCTACATTAAGAGGGACCTCTCCACGGAGAGCCGCGTCCTGGGTCTTCAATAATTTCTCCCTGTCTTCAGGGTGCACGGTTGCCAGGAATGCTTCGAAATTCGAAGCAAAGCTGTCTCTACTTACAATCCCGAAAATGCGGTAGATCTCATCCGACCAGTAGAGATCATCATGTTGAATATCAAGCTCCCAGTTGCCAATTTTGCCAATCTGCTGGGCTTTGATCAAACGCTCCTGATTAATTTTCAGCTCTTCCTGGAGCTTGTAGGATTCGGTTATATCCTGAATAACAGAGATAAAATACTCCAGCGTATCTCCATCCCAGACACTCGACACGGTCAGGCGCACCCAAATTAGTTCCCCGGATTTCCGAATATATCTCTTGTCGATCGTATATGTATCCATCTCGGCATCGATCAGTTTTTGAACGTGGTAAAGATCTGCTTCCAGATCATCCGGATACGTAACTGTCTGAAAATCCATTTCCAGCAGCTCCTGCCGATCATATCCCAGGATCTGGCAAAGTTTATCATTCACACGAAGCCAGCTCCCATCTAATCCGACGTGCGCTATTCCCACAGCCGCCTGTTCAAAGGTCTCCCGAAACCTTCTTTTCTCTTTTCTGGCCTTTACCTCAAGAGCTTTGAACGAACGCAAATCCCGGCAGGTACCAATGACATATTTTTTATCATTAATCTTAAATCCGCTGGCAGAATAAAAGCAGGGTACATCTGTCTTGTCTTTCTTTACGAAGACGGCTTCCATCGTGATCGTCTCGCCATCAAGAAGTGTCTTCATCGCTTTCTCAACCTGATCAAGATGCTGATACTCATGAAAGTTACGATATGTAAGGCCCGGAACCTCATCCTCATTGTATCCTGATAGCTGCTCAAACCGCCGGTTCCACTTGATTACATAGCCATTCTCGTTCAGCAGGAAAAAGCCGTCCGGAAGATTTCGGATGAGTGTGTCATTAAGGCGTCGAGCTTCTTCGAGTTCCAGTCGCGCGACATATTCGGATGTTACATCCAGAGAATAAATTAAAAGGGCTTCCTGCCCGTGATACGTAAATTTCTGGACATTCTGCAGGACATACAGAATATCGCCGGTTTTATTTTTGTGCATCCAAATGCCCAGATGTTCTTCCGAGGGAGCGTCATCGTCAAGCATATAGCTCAATAACCGTTCCACCTCTTCACTGGGCCTGATATCGCGAATGGTCATTTCAAAAAAGGTTTCCCTCGAATAACCATATAAATCCATGAACGCAGGATTTATCTCCAGAAATTTTAGCGTTTTTGCATCAACCACTGAAATTGGAATCAACGAATTCCAGAATAAAACCAGCTCAAATTCAGTTCTTGGCATTGCATTTATTCTAAATACACCTAAGTAACTATTATTAAAATAGATACTAATACACCTGGCTATTTATAACGTATAGAATATTAGTACAAATCTAAATAATCCCAAGAATAAAACAACCCACTTTATTCATTTTCCTGATTGATACGGGGTAAAAAATACGTAAATTATTATTTATTATTCACTTGCATATCTTATTCCTTTGCCACTGATCAGACAATCATGGTTTGTATGGGACCGATGCCTTATGTCCCGCCATCATGCTCATCCACACAAAGGCTTCTGCTGTGCCATCGAGCGTGGGTTCATTTGATGTGAAATCGTTCCAGTCATCATGATAGACTACCAGGTTCGACTGAAATGCAGCATAACGGTCCGGATGACTCAACGCCATACCGAATTTTTTAAAGATAGAACCATAAACCGGACCATCTGTCATGCCTCCGATGATGAGCCGACCTGTCAGATATTCAATAGAACTGTGCGGATAATGCGGTGTATTTGAGCCGTTTCGCGGAATTCCGACAAACTGGCTAGCTCCCCAGGGATTACGCCCCAAAAGCCAGTCGCGCGTCTCAATGGCCATCGTATAGTACTTCGTATCGCCTGTCATTTTCTGATATAACAGCGCCTGGTTTATAAGGGCCGAGGCAAGATTATTGGAGCACCAGATAAAAGGATAGCCGTTTCTGTATGGATTTTTCAATGCCTTATCGTAACAGGCTTCCAGTCCTGTTCGGTAATATCCGGCCAATGTATCACGAAATGCTCCGCTGATCTCATTGAACAACTCGTAGTGTCCCAGGTTCATAAAAGGATAATAGGCGTAATGATAGGCCGTATCTTTCCCCATCCATGAGATATGGTTTGCCAGCCGGGCATATTTTATGGCCTGTGCCAAAAACTTCTTATCCCGCGTAACCCCATAGAGTTCAGCGGCTCCCCATTCCATATCATCGGTCCAGGTCTTTTCGTAATAACGATAGGGGGCACCGTACGAGGCCCCTTCCTGGTGACCCGGTTTCTCCAGTCCCAGTTTGTATACCTGAAGTGCGGCGCGAAGATATCTGTTTGCATCAACAGTGTCATGGAGGTCCTGCTTCCAGATGCGTGCAGCCATCGCCATCACGGCGGCATAGCGGCCAGCCAGGTTAGCCACACCATCCGACGTGTTTTTGTACTTGCCCAAGCCTTGCGGTTTGCCATTGGCGTAATAGACAACGCGATACGAACCTTTTCCCCAGCCATAATCCGAAGAGTCCGCATACGGCAGTTTAAACCCGATATGGTCCCGGTCGTCTGCCACCTGATAGAACAGTTCATCCGGTGCCGGGTGCATCTTCAGCATCCATGTCAGTCCCCAGTGTGCTTCGTCCAGCACATCGGGTATTCCATTTGACATGGGATGTCCCCACTTATCATAATCGTCACGAAAAACCTGGGGGTTTTCCTGGTAAGCGAACAGCAGACGGCCCACGGTGTTGCTGGAAGTCATCAGATACTTCAGGTCATCGCCCGCATCATGCCAGCCTCCGGATACATCGATGTACGTGCTGTCGGGCATTGGTCCATACATGGTTCGCCCGTCCTTCTGGTGGCAAACCTGATCCAGAAACGGGTTATAACCGCACTGTTGTTCACGCAAGTAAGCCAGTAATCGTCCTTCCAGTCCGTCGTATACCTGATCACTTATCCTAAAAGGTAACGACTCGGTTCCACTACCCCTCACCCGGATTTTATAAGTGCCCGGTTTTTTGAATGCACTAAAGTCGAGCCTGAAATGCCCTTCAAAACGCCCATATGAACCGCTATTTTGTTTTATGGCAACGGGTCCCCATGCAATATTTCCACCCGCATCAACCAGCTCACACTGTACCTTGCGAACTTTACGGTTTGTGAACACAATGGCAATCTTGGGGTCTTCCGTTCGATAACCGACTTCATTTATCCTGATGAAAAATCCCATTCCCTGTGCCTGCAATTCTGAAATACAGATCAGAAATAAGAAAACAAGTAGAAAACTCCTCTTCCTCATATCGAAAAATTAAAATTCTGAAATGACTTATTCATGAAACAGCTTTAAGACCTGCCATGACTCACCCTTCCAATATGCACCTTTTTTATTTCTTTTTTTAGCTTTTCCTACTTACTTATCCGAATGTGAAATAATACAATCTTTCTGTATACAATTAATATTCAATCCCTTATATACAATACTGACTGCGCTGGAATCATAACATTTTCGTATAAAAGATGTTATAAACATGTGATGTTTCGCATAACTCCCCTTGATAGTTTTCGAACGAGAAATCCGGTTTAACAGTTTAGTTCGTATTTACTTTCGCACCGGATATGCGTTTGACCAAAATCAGGCATTCCAGTACAACACCATACCACCATAATCATGTCACTTCGATTTACCATCCCATTGATCCTGCTTCTCGCACTGATGAGTGTTTCTTGTCAAAGTAAACCCGGCACGAACTTCTCGCGATCGGCGGCACAGGACTCAAGCAAGTACCGTGGAACCATTACGGCACCTGAATTCCCCAAAGGTCTGCAATGGATAAATACGGACCGGCCACTCAGTCTTAAAGAACTTCGGGGCAAGGTAGTGCTGCTCGATTTCTGGACCTATGGGTGCATCAACTGTTACCATGTATTTCCGGACCTGGAACGGCTCGAAAAAGATTTCCCGAACACACTCGTCGTAATTGGGGTCCATTCAGCAAAATTTCATGCCTCCGGTGAGACAAATAATATCAAGGAGGCTGTTCTTCGGTTCGGACTAACCCACCCTGTTGTCAATGACAAGGATTTTAAAATCTGGAAGGAGTATAACATCAACGCCTGGCCAAGTTTTGCTCTCATTGATCCGGCAGGTAAGATCGTCGGCGAGATGTCCGGCGAAGGCATCTACGACACGATGCATCAATATATCCAGGGGATTATCAACACTTTCTCAAAGGAAGGGAAGATCGACCGAAAACCTCTCAATTTGACACCGGAATCTGCCAAAGTCGCCCAATCGCTGCTTTATTTCCCCGGCAAAGTCCTGGCGGATGGAAAACACGACCGGTTGTTTATCTCTGATACAGATCATCACCGCATTGTCGTAACCAACCTGAACGGCAAAGTCGAGGAAGTGATCGGAAACGGCAAAGCAGCCCTCAAAGACGGTTCTTTTTCGGATGCCTCCTTCAATCAACCGCAGGGATTAACGCTAATCGGCGACAAGTTATATGTTGCCGACACAGAAAATAACGCCATAAGAGTTGTTGATCTGGATAAAAAAACAGTCCGCACACTGGCCGGTAACGGGAAACAGACTATGCAGTTCAATGTTCCGGGATTTGGTAAAAAGGTTGAGTTGAATTCTCCGTGGGGTATAACTCATGTCGGAGACGAGTTGTACGTGGCCATGGCGGGTCCTCACCAGGTATGGAAAATCGATCCGCAAACCGGATTCTCAGAGCCGTTTGCCGGTTCGGGTGGCGAGGGTCTCCAGGAAGGCAGCCGTCGTCAGGTTCCCATGGCCCAACCGAGCGGAATTACAACCGATGGGAAATACCTGTATGTCGCAGAACCGGAAGCCAGTGCTGTACAACGCATTGGTCTTGGAAAGGACAACCACGTTAAGACTATCGTCGGGAAGGGACTTTTCGTCTTTGGTGATAAAGATGGCCCTCAAAGCAGCGCCTTGCTCCAGCATGATCTTGGCATCGCCCTGTGGAAAGGGAAATTGTTCATAGCCGATACCTACAATAATAAAATCCGGGAAATCAATCCCAAGTCGGGGTATACGAGAACTTTCGCCGGCAATGGAAAGAGCGGATATAAAGATGGAATCGGTACCCGGGCCGAGTTCAATGAACCCGGCGGACTTTCTGTGATTGGTGACTGGCTGTATGTAGCAGACACAAATAACCATTTGATTCGTAAGGTCAACCTCAAAACCCGGAAGGTCGAGACATTGCAACTTACCAATCTTGATATGCTGAAAATGCCCAAACCGGCCAAACATCCTGAAAAAATCGTTGAACTTGCACCCCAGACAATTTCTTCCGGCAACAATGACCTCTCGTTAAATCTCGCTCTGCCGAACAATTATCATTTTAATGATCTGGCTTCCAGCCAATTTATCGTGAATTTTGGGAATGCGTCAATTGCGGCCTTCGATGGCAGAGACAGCAAAACCATCACGAATACTAAATTTCCCGTTACCATTCCCATTTCCCTCAGCAGCCAAAAACCACCGGATCTTTACATCGATGTCTATGCTTATTTCTGCAGAGACGGACAGGACGCACTGTGCCGATACACTTCCTTCCGATACAAAATCCCTCTGAAGTATAGTACGGGAGGAAACAAAAAGATTGAAGTCGATCAGAAACTTGAGGTACCCGGATTTATATCGGTAGACGGTAGACGGTAGACGGTAGACGGTAGACGGTAGACAAATATGCGTGCTTTGCCGGTTATTGGAAACTGATTTTGTTTTGCTGTTCGCGAATGACTGTCACTGCGATTCTTTTTGCTGGATATTGGCAATGGACTCTCGGGCGAGCTCGCGTAAGCGACCATCCGGTTCCTCCTTCATCTGTTTTTTTAGGATGGGAATATCAGCTGTTGTACCAACATGACCAAGTTCCTGGATCGCGGCATTTCTGACCCAGATGTATGGATCATTCAGATAGGATAGCAACAATGAATGAGTCTCTTTCTTGTTAACCCCTGAATTGACGAGCAGATGCACCGCTTCAACCCGAATATCCTGAGGCCGTCCGTAGGTCAGCCATTGTCTGGCCGCTTCCCATCCTTTTGATGGGTTGACTATTACCAACGACCGGAGAGCCGCCTGCCTAATTACATTAGCATACGATGTTGCTTTCATCGCCTCATTGATTACAGACATGGCTTTCCTTCCTTCAACTTTGGCGATCGAAGTGACTACCGCCGCCCGTACAAAATAGTTTTTATCGTTTCGATAGGTATCGGCCAGCAATCGCGAGACATCATGCCCGGTGAAAAAACCCAGCGCATGCACGGCTGATTCCTGAACCCGTGCATCGGCATCATCGCGTACTGCTTTTTCAAGTGCCTTTTTTATATCATCGCCCTGAAAATTGCCCAGTGCTTCTGCGGCCTTAGATCTGACTGCCCAATATTTATCATTCTCAAGAGCATTTGTCAACGCACCGGCGGCAGAATCGCCATTAAATACAAGTGAATTTATGGCTTGTATCCGGCCAGCCACATCCGGATCATGTTTTAACTGCCACTTCAATTCATCTAAAGATTTATGCGGGTATACTTCGGCCAGAAGCCAGTGATTTTCATCAAAATTAACCATCTTCGGCTTGCCTGGTACGGAAAATATGAATGTGTTTTTTAAGGAATCGACCCAAACTTTCTTCCACAAAGTATCATGAATGGTTTGGATGTAGATATCCACAGGCATGCGATAGACGGGGGTCAGGCTGTCAACTTTTTGAAACTGGCGGACTCTTACGGTGAGTAGGTGTTTTGTGGAATCGTACTGATGACTGACCTCAAATTTCGGGTGGCCGGCTTTATACAGCCACTCGTTGAAGAACCAGTACAGATTATACCCCGTTGCCTCGCGTACCGCATCGGCAAAATCGTGCGTATCCACATTCTGATATTTGTTCTCGGCAACATAGTGGCGTATCGCTTTAAAGAAGAGTGAATCTCCAAGGATTCCCCGCAGCATATGAAGAACGGAGGCACCACGGGGATAGATATAGGTCCCAAACATATCTATGGGATCGTGATACCTGTCACGTACCGTTGGAATGCGCTCCCTGTTATCGGCAACGATCGTTCTGCGGTGATTGAGATACATCTCATAGGAGAACTCGTCCTCACCAAAGGCATGTTCCTGATACATCGCTTCAAAATACGTCGCAAACCCTTCATTCAGCCATGCATCGGCCCATGAACGGCAAGTAAGCAAGTCGCCAAACCACTGGTGGGCTGATTCGTGTGCAATCAGGCTCGTGCTCGACACCTGGGGTTCCGCATACTGGTCATGTATCGTGTTGTCCGTCAGGGTGATTGCCGATACATTCTCCTCTCCGCCCCAAATAAAATCTGTTGTCGTTGTCAGGGCCAGTTTCTCCCACACGTAAGGCTGTCCGGTCACTTTAGAATAAAATCTGAGGACATCAGGCTCCCTGGAAAAATTCTTTCTGATCAGATCACCATACTTAGGATCCGAATAGTAGTAAATCGGGATATTACCATAATGATCTTCGTACCTGTTGAAGATACCTGCAATCACGGAATTCAGATAAATCACATGGGGATGCGCTTCAACCCAATCAAACGTCTTTTCACCGGTGGTCTTATCAGGGGATACATTCTTAAGCGCCCCGTTCGAGATGACGGTCCAGGTATCGGGCACCGTCACGATCATCTCGCTTGTGGCAAAATCATCCGGATAGTCGTGGCACGGATACCAATAACGTGCGTCCTCAGCTTCACTTTGGCTCCACACTTCGGGGTGCCGATCCGGATAGGCGGAATCAGGTTCAATGAACGTCAGACCTTTAACCGGCTGCGTGTAATAGTCGATGACCAGGCTTAAGGTGTCATCCAGACTATAGGGATGTCCCAGCTCAATGGTCAGAGTCGTGTCATTATATGTGAAACCGAGTTGTTTATCATTCAGAGAAACCCTGTTGATCTTCATGCCGACGGCATTCAAACTCAGAGAATCCATCTGCATCCGAAGCGGGAGAAGGGTTTCTGTAGCCTCTCCGGAAACGGCTTTCTTCGACATGTCGAAATGTAGTTTCAACTTCAGATTGAGCAGATCGAACGTCCGGTTTGGGGCGTGATGGGCCGGCGGACGATTCTGGGCCAGAACCGGGCAGGAGAGAGTGATGAGGCAAAGTGAAACAAATAATGATTTCATAAAGGGTCACCATTGTCAGTAAGCAGTGATTGATAGTAGAAAATAGAAAGTTTCAGGTTATGAGGTTAGCATTTCTGATTACCGAAAATCCAGAACTTTAGTCGTTCATTCTTCCGTGTGATTTTGTACATTTGATGAATGTAACCGCTTACAATTTGTGAGGACATCTGTCTAGTCATTTTTTTTGAGCTAAAAGAACCATGAAAAAGCCACGTCTGAGTATCTGGCAAATCTGGAATATGAGTTTTGGATTTTTGGGAATCCAGTTCGGATTTGCGCTGCAAAATGCCAACGTCAGTCGAATTTTTGAGACATTGGGAGCCAACATCGACCAGATACCGGTCCTCTGGATTGCAGCTCCTGTGACGGGTCTTATCATTCAACCGATCATAGGATACATGAGCGACCGAACCTGGGGTAAACTCGGTCGCCGCCGGCCGTATTTCCTGACGGGTGCCATCCTCGCATCGTTAGCGTTGCTCATCATGCCAAACTCACCGTTTCTATGGGTTGCAGCCGGACTGCTCTGGATTATGGATGCTTCCATCAACATCTCCATGGAACCCTTCCGCGCACTGGTTGCCGACATGTTGCCGAGCGATCAACGGACAACCGGTTTTGCTTTTCAGAGTTTTTTCATTGGTATCGGAGCCGTTGTCGCCTCTCTGTTGCCGTATATCATGACCAATTATTTCAACATCGCCAACACCGCGCCTAAAGGAGAGATACCCAATTCGGTTATTTGGTCATTTTATATCGGTGCTGCTATGTTTATCACAGCTGTGGCGTGGACCGTATTCAGGACTAAAGAGTATACGCCTGAACAGATGGAACAGTTTGAGGAAGATCGTCCGGCTGAAGTGGCTGTAGATAGCAAAGATGCTGATGTTAATGCCCACGCACCTGTTTATGGTAAATATATCACGAAATTCAGCCGTGGCGGCTGGTTGTGGATCCTGGCCGGTCTGATAACTGCGGCTTTGGTTTATTTCACATCATGGGAAAAAGAGCTCTATATCCTTAGCGGGCTACTCGCCACATTCGGGCTGGTTCAACTTGTATCCTCTTTTCTTATTCAGAAAAACCACGGAGATACCGGACTTGTACATGTCATCGTCGACCTTCATGAGATGCCGTATACCATGCGTCAACTCGCCTTTATCCAGTTTTTTTCCTGGTTTGCCTTGTTTGCCATGTGGATATACACAACAGCTGCCGTGACCCACCATATATACGGAACTGATGATCCGACGTCAGCACTGTATAATACAGGAGCGAACTGGGTTGGTGTGCTGTTTGGCGTTTACAACGGCTTTGCTGCAATGATCGCATTTTTTCTCGCTCCTTTCGCCAAAAAGACCAGCCGGAAAACAGTACACAGCATTTCACTGGTCTTAGGCGCGATTGGACTGATTTCCTTTTACTTCATCAAAAGTCCGGATCTTCTGATCGTTTCGGAACTGGGGATCGGCATTGCATGGGCCAGCATCCTGGCAATGCCTTACGCCATTCTTGCCGGTGCGCTACCTGCTAAAAAGATGGGGGTATACATGGGAATATTCAACTTTTTCATTGTATTGCCGCAAATTACCGCTGCCGGCATCCTGGGACCATTTATCCGGCATTTGTTTCATAACGAAGCAATTTATGCCCTCATCCTTGGTGGAATATCCATGATTATTGCGGCCATTCTAACATTATTCGTTCACGATGTTGATGAAGTTTCCGCCTCGATAGTTACGGAAGGCCCCTTACTTGATGCGAATTAAGCGAAAGTTTGGAATCGAAATAAAATTCAAAGCATTATAAAATGCTCTGCTGCAATGTCTGTTCTATCTACTCAGCACCCTCCAGTTTATCACCACCGCCAGTCCTGCCGATTGAAGCTTCACTTTTTCATAGCCAATATTGCTAAGGGGTAACTTCACATACGGTTCAAACCCGACGCTCAAATCAGAACTCAGTTGCCTTTCGTACGATAGCTGAAGATTCAGGACACTAAACCAATGTCTGTTTTGGTTGACGATGCTTATTTCTTTGGGATTCTGTCCGGAAGAGGTTGCATAGTGAAAGTAATAATTCTCCCTCAGCATCAGATAGGATGACAACCCAGCTCCTATGCCAATCCTGTTCCCCTTTTTCCCCCACAAAGTATAATTGACATCAACCGGGATATCC
>DATFNI010000515.1:0-4868 GCA_035266485.1 Balneolales bacterium | reverse complement strand
AAGATATGAATATGAAGCTAAGACATGTAATCAGGAATGATCGATGTTGTAAATAATGTGTGGATTGGCAGGAAAACAATTTAACGCTTCTCACCCGACCCGTTGAAGATGCATCTTGAATTGTGTGCCTATTCCAACGGTACTTTCAACTGAGAGCGGGATATCCTGAATCTCCAGTACCTTTTGGGCGATGGCAAGTCCGAGCCCCGAACCACCATCGTCACGGTTACGACTCTTTTCAACACGATAAAATCGATCAAAGAGGTGAATAATATCATCTTTGGCAATGCCGGGTCCTGTATCCCCGACGATCACATCCGCACCGTCGGCGGTGCCACGTACCCGTACGATGATCTCACCATTTTCCGGCGTATAGCGAATGGAGTTGTCAATTAAGTTTGTCAATGCACGCTCCACCAAACCGATATCCCCATTGACCAGAGGGATTGTCCCTTCCGGTTGCATGCGAATGGAAAGGTGTTTTCGATCTGCAGACGGTTTATACTTCATCACAACATCCTGGGCCAGCTCGGCAATCGAAAAAGGTTCGATACGCGCCTCAATCTGTTTAGCATCCAGCTTGGACAATTCGAACAGGTCCGATACCAGTTTATTAAGGGTAGCGGTGTTTTTATGGATGACCTGAAGATACCTTTCCCGTTCCTCCACAGACAGGTTCTCCGCCTTAATCATGATCGTCTCAAGGTACCCGTGGATAGAGGCAAGCGGTCCTCGCAGATCGTGGGACACATTGGCAATCAATTCCCTGCGCAGCGTGTCGGTGTTCTTCAGTTCGTCCATATTGGATACAATCGTGTCGGCCATCCGGTTGAAGCTGCCGGCAAGTTCTCCAACTTCGTCATTGCTCTCATCGGCAATACGCCGCTTCAAATCACCTGACTCAAACGCTTCGACGGCAGAAGACATATGCCTGAGCCTGCGTGTCAGGAAAGCGAAAAGGATCAATCCAATGATGCCAGCAAGAAAAAGTATACCAATAAGAGTTTTAAGGCTGGTTTGCAGGATGTAACTGTCCTTCACCATATTAAGGGCGTTTTCATATTGCTCGCCACCAAGGATGATGTACATGTATCCGGTCTGTCCATTTGCAAGCTGAATGCGCGAAGCGGAAAAAGGCTTTTGAACGCCGGGATGGCGTGGATCCGGTCCAAGGATCAACGAGCTGTGATCACTCTTCAGGAATCGAAATATGGGCTGAAGTGCAACGGTTTTTTGCTCGACTTTCTGTGGTGGATCGGCAAAAAAGGCGAGGATCTTACCCGTATGATCGGTCAGATAAATCTCCACTTTGGGATTCATCACCATCATGTAATGAATGGATTGTTTGATCGCCGGTATAGAAAGACTGTCCTTAACCAATGGTTCCAGCTCCCCGGCCATATTCTTTGCCAGGTCAAGATTCAGTTTCTGATCGACCTCATCCAGAAAACGCATCGAGGAATGAAAGGTAAGATAGACCTGTGCTGCACCCACAATCAGCAGAAGAAGCAAAAAGGTCATGGATATCTTACCGTAAAAACTGGAGAAAAAGGATTTCATGTTTTCAGTTCTTCCGGTTCAGTAAATCGGTATCCGATACCCCAAACCGTCTTCAGATAAACAGGCTGGGAGGGATCTTCTTCGATTTTCGTCCGAAGGCGGTTGATGTGAGAATTGACGGTGTGGTCATATCCTTCAAACTGGTATCCCCACACCTCATTTAATAGCTCCTGGCGCGTGAAGGTACGGCCGGGATTTCTCGCAAATAATTCCAGCAATTCCAACTCTTTGGCTGTCAATGAGATCAACTCATTATTCAATGTCACCTTACGCTTGACCGTATCGATGTGAAGCTCACCCAACACAATCTTATCCTGCGCAGAAGGTATCTCATTCACCGGATTCGATAAATTAGCACGGCGTAAGAGCGCTTTAATTCTGGCCTGCAGCTCGCGAATGCTAAACGGTTTGGTGAGGTAATCATCGGCCCCGATCTCAAGTCCTAATACACGATCGAGTTCCTGCGATTTGGCAGTTAACATTAGCAGGGGAGTATGGATCTCTCGCGCCCGCAACCTCCGGCAGATTTCGATACCGTCCATGCCGGGCAGCATAACATCCAGGATGATCAACCGGTAGTTGTTTGATACGGCTTTATGCAGACCAGAAAGCCCGTCAGCCGACGTATCCAGGGTAACCCCGATATCCTGAAGATTGATCTCCAGCAAATCACGAATATCCGGATCATCTTCGATAAGAAGAACGGGTAGCGTATCAGTAGTCGTCATTTTTAAACCCAGCCTGTTTCTTTCACACTATTGAGGATCTTTACAGTGCCTTTAACATTATGGAAATCGGATCGTTGAAAAGGACGAAGATAACCTGTTTTACCTGGATACAGCACAAGAGGTTCCTGTTTTCAGGAAATGCAATATCACCTTACTTGTACACAGGTTACTGAAAATTATCGATTAATTATAGCCATTGTTATTCGTTTAAATATTGTAAAATCAAGAATCCGGTGATCCCATCAATCCATTTTAGTGATGAGACCACCGAATATCACGTTGCTTACGGCATAATGGGGGTGATAGTCACTTTGATAACTTTTGGCAGGGTTGTGTTTGCCATTCTCACCAGGTTGTTCGGATCGGCTGGTCCGGTATTGGGAGCCGGCTGACGCGGTGCCTGGTTGCTACCGATGCCGGGCTCCTCATTCGCTTCGGTACCCGCATCCCATAGATCGATTTGCGAACTCACATCACCGGAAACAGGTACACCTTTATTGAAAAACGGAATTCCGTTCATACCGGTCGAATAGAACCAGTCGTTAGATTGGGCAAACATGGTAGCCAGGGTGAGGCGGTCTCCTTCTTTGGCATCGACGGTAAACTGATACGTATGTCCCGGCAACAGGACGCCCGGCGAACTGGCTCCATCAGGCGTATCGGCAACTCCCGCGCCGGAAACCTGTTTGTCTGATTGAAGCGCGGTCTTCAGCATAGCCGGATTTCCGTCTTCGGCCAACGATTCGAGACCATTGTCCATAGCAGGTTTCCCTGCCATAAAAATGGGATTATACCCATTAAAAACGGCATAGGCTGTTGGTGAAAGTGGAACGGTTATACCGGTTTCTTTGGCCAGATTGGCTGCTAATGTGGATGGGTTACCATCTTCTGCCAATGACTCCAGGCCCATGCCATAATCCGGCTTACCCAAAGTAAACAACAAGGTATTATTTGAAGGATCATGTACAAACCAGACACCGGGAGAGACGGGAACAGCGACACTTCCCTTTGAGGTATTCAATGTCATGCTGTCGGATACGTCTGTAATCCTAACCTTAAAACCATAGGTAGTGCCATCTGACATAAGGGTTACTTTTATAACCTGATCGACAGAAGGCAACCCAGACGCCGTCACCAGGCGTACCATATTGTTCGGATCGGCCGGTCCCGTGTTGGGTGCGGTCTGGCGTGGAGCCTGGTTGCTTCCCGTACCGGGTTCCTGATCAGCTTCCGTACCGGCATCGTATAATTTGAAGTAAGAGGTCACATCACCTGTCATTTTGGAACCATCAGCATTATACAGTGGAATGCCGGTGCCATCCGTGGAATAAAACCAGTCGTTGGATTGTACAAACATGGTTGCAAGCGACAGGTTGGATCCTACGGGTGCTGTAAAAGTGAACTCATAGGATTGCCCCGGGCCAATAGCCCCGGCGCCGGAAGATCCGACAGGCGTCGTGAATGCGCCGCTCTTGATCATTTTATAGATCTTTCCGGTATTCTGGATCGTTATCTTAAACCGGGTAGCCTTCCCGTGGTGAAACTTCTGGCATGCCGTCGCTAAGACGGCAGACAGTACAACAAACAGCAGGGTCTTGTGTATTCGTCTAAACATGGTCTTTCTATTTTGAGTTTGTAACTATATTTGCCCGCGTTTTATAGTTACCCATGTTTTGCCGCGAAATAATCACGAAATGGTCACAAGTGCGTTACATATGTGTCACAGATTCAGATACACGGAATAGATAAATATGAGAGTTAGAATACGATTTAGAATGATCCTGGAAAATAGACCCCACGGGCTGGATTTTCTTCTTAACCCTTTCGTTAAGTAAGCGTATTCAGAATAAAGAAAAAATAAAATCCATCTCTTAAAAAACTGGATTAATACTCAATTAATAAGTTTATTTGTCTAAGTTATTTGTAGATATTGGAGTACACGAGGGTATGCAATCATGATTTTTCGATGTGTGTGTAATATTTCATTCCGGAACCGCTTCCATGCACTATATACCTTCTTTTAGTTCGGTACCTGTTTTCTAATACCTGAAATCCAGGGAAAAGTGAGTTTGTAAACAAGATATGACTCCACTTTCAGTTCGGCTTTGCAATATGAATTGTCACTTCTAAGAAATTAAAACCATGGCAAATTCCAGGAATACAAACGAACCTAATAACATCAGCAGGCGCGATTTCATCAAAAACACCTCGCTGGCAACCGCAGGATTTTATTTCGTGCCGCGTCATGTGCTGGGAGGGAAAGGCTATGTGGCACCCAGTGACAAGTTGTATATCGCCGGAATAGGCGCTGGTGGAAAAGGGGGGGATGATATCCACCAGTTTGCCAAAAGCGGCAAGGCCGCGATCGCTTATCTCTGCGATGTGGACGACCGCCAGGCTGTTCAGACCCGCAAGGATTTTCCAAAAGCAAAATACTACCACGACTGGAGAGAATTGCTGGATAAAGAATCGAAAAACTTTGATGCGGTCAGTGTCGGCATTCCCGATCATAATCATGCAATCGTTGCCCTAAGTGCCATGCAACTGGGTAAACACGTATATGTTCAGAAGCCGCTGACC
>DATFNI010000514.1:0-4974 GCA_035266485.1 Balneolales bacterium | reverse complement strand
CCTTTCAGGATCACACTCGGATATTTCCAGGTTATTGCCGAACCGGTTTCGACCTGTGTCCAGGAGATCTTTGAATGATGTCCTTTGCACATGCCGCGTTTGGTAACGAAGTTGTAGATACCTCCTACTCCTTCCTCGTCACCGGCATACCAGTTCTGCACGGTCGAATATTTGATTTGTGCTTCATCGAGCGCTACAAGTTCGACGACCGCGGCATGAAGCTGGTTTTTGCTGAACATCGGGGCGGTGCAACCCTCCAGGTAACTTACATAGGCTCCTTCTTCGGCGACGATCAACGTACGTTCGAACTGTCCGGACTCCTCGTTATTGATCCGGAAGTAGGTTGATAGCTCCATCGGGCAGTGCACACCCTTCGGGACATATACAAATGAGCCGTCGGAAAACACGGCTGCATTCAGTGATGCAAAAAAGTTGTCGTTGTATGGTACGACCGAGCCGAGATATTTCTTAACAAGCTCGGGATATTTCTGAGTTGCTTCCGAGATTGAGCAAAAAATCACGCCGGCTTCAGCAAGCTTTTCCTTGAACGTCGTGGCAATTGAAACGCTGTCAAATACGGCATCGACAGCCACACCAGCCAGCATCTTCTGTTCACTCAGAGGGATCCCCAGTTTCTCATACGTTTCAAGCAGCTTAGGATCCACTTCATCCAGACTCTTCTTCTTATCTTTCGATTTGGGAGACGAGTAATAGACGACATCCTGATAATCAATCTTAGGATACGTCAGATTGGCCCAGTGATGAGGCTCCTGCATGGTTTCCCATTTACGAAAAGCTTTCAGCCTGAAATCCAGCATAAACTCAGGTTCATTCTTTCGCTGGGAAATCAGACGAATGATATCCTCATTAAGCCCTTTGGGAAACTCATCATACTCTATATCGGTGACAAACCCGTATTTATAGGGTCGTTTAATAACATTATCTACAACTTGGGTATCACTCATAAAAAAATCCGAAACTTTTTTTGCTGGTTAAACTGAGTGCGACAAATAAACTTGAAAACCTGCTATCTATCATATTAACTACCGATTTCCATCAATTATCTACACAACACTTATCTGGACTGAATATACGAAAATCATACGGTGATTAACAGCGAAAAGCAGGTCAACCGTTCGTTTATTTTTAATCAATCTAAATAACGGGATGCCTTCTGCTTTATTGGACAAAGATCAAAAAAGGTGCCTTATCCTTAACATTTTAATCTGAATAATCACATCGTATCTGAAACAACACATCAAATCATTCTGAAGGATGGCGTAGAAAATATAATTCCCGTTACAGTGTCAAATTTATGTCGATCCGGAAGGTGGAAATCATTGCAAGAAGGCTTTGCTTAACCGGGGATTTTGTTCAAGATCAAAGTCTGAGCCACTTCGAAACCGCAACATCCCGAAAGCGTTCGGGATTCGAGGATCTCGAAGTGGCGAAAATGCAGCTATTGGGGCAGAAGAACGGTTTTGCGAAGCCTTCTGAAAGTAATATTCGGCAGTCGTTCCAGCCTAATCAAGGCTCATCTTCTTCAGATTAGCTTTTTGATCAAAAGGGCGTTTGTTCGTATTATTGATTAGTTGGGTATCAATTTGTAGCAAAAAGGAGGAATTGCTATGAAGACCAGCATATTGGGGATTTTCGGGATTCTTCGAAGTCTTCCTCTGGGAACCATCTATGCTACTCTTTTTCAATTCCCTGAATATCATTCATGGAGAAACAGCGATTGGGTGGGATTCTCACGTATTGTTGCGTTTCACGTTCCCGTTGTTCCTCTTGATCGTGGAGGACATCATTTACTCCAATAAGTAACTCCCATAGAGAGCAACCCAAAACAGCCATTGAGATGCTAAAACGACATCATGAGCATTATTTATCTAGCGTTTTTTCAAATGATACTGAATCTCCTGTTCCTTACATCTTGTTGCAGGTAAATAACCAGTAAAAACGGGTCTATTCCAATATGGAAATACCATTGCTGAATGACATCATCATTATTTTCGGGTTATCGATTGTGGTATTGTACATATGTCACCGGCTTCGTATTCCAACTGTGGTCGGATTTCTAATCACTGGCATATTCGCAGGTCCGTACGGGCTTGGACTGATCGAGGGAGTTCATGAGGTCGAGCTTATTGCCGAAATTGGCATTATATTGCTGCTTTTCACGATTGGAATAGAATTCTCGCTCGACAAGCTGCTATCTATCAGGAAGTCGGTATTGATGGGTGGGTCACTCCAGGTATTGATAACCTTTGGCGCCGTCTTCCTCTTTGCTGTTCAGATGGGTCAGGATACGAGTACTGCTATCTTCTTCGGTTTTTTGGCAGCCCTCAGCAGTACGGCAATTGTGTTAAAGTTACTCCAGGAACGAGCTGAGATCGACTCACCCTACGGCAATACAGCACTTGGCATACTGATTTTCCAGGATATCATCATTGTACCGATGATATTGATTACTCCCCTGCTGGCAGGCTCTATGGATATTTCCGGGGAATCAATTGCACTCAATCTGGCCAAGGGAACCGGCATCATTTTATTTATCCTGATACTTGCCAAATGGATTATACCGGGCTTGTTATATCAAATAACCAAGACAAGAAATCATGAATTATTCCTCATGAGTGTTGTCGTACTGTGTTTTGGGATTGCCTGGCTGACCTCGAAGTCAGGATTGTCTCTGGCCCTTGGAGCATTCATTGCGGGTTTGATCATATCAGAGTCGGAATACAGTCATCAGGCGCTCGGCAACATCCTGCCCTTTCGGGATATCTTCACAACTTTCTTTTTCGTATCCATCGGCATGATGCTCGATCTCCGCATAGTCATTCAACACCCGGGTCTAATTATCCTCATAACGCTTATTGTCCTGATCCTGAAAGCATTGATCGCCGGCAGCGTCACCCTTTCCCTGGGGTTTTCGCTTCGAACCGGCGTTTTGACAGGTCTCTCACTGAGCCAAATCGGCGAATTTTCATTCATTTTATCTCTGACCGGCGTTCAATACAAGCTGCTGACCGGTAATTCCTACCAAATGTTCCTGGCCGTGGCGATTCTGACCATGGCGGCCACCCCTTTTGCTATTGCCTTTGCTCCACGCCTTGCCGACTTCGTTCTCCGGTTGCCTCTTCCGGAAAGAGTAAAATCCGGTTCTGCACCGGCGAGCGTTACAAAACCAATTATCCCTGGCGATCACCTGATCATTGTGGGATTTGGAGTTAACGGGCGAAATGTGGCTCGGGCTGCACGAAAAAGTGACATCCCATATGTGATTATTGAAACGAACCCTGATACCGTAAAGAGCGAACAGGCAAAGGGAGAACCGATTTATTATGGAGATGCAACCCACGAAACCGTACTGCGTCACGCTCATATCGGAGAAGCAAGAATTGTTGTGGTTGCCATCAATGATCCTGCTGCTATGCGAAGAATTATTGAAGAGGTAAAGACACTCAATCCCGGGGTCCATCTGATCGTTCGTACCCGCTATATACAGGATATGCAGGATTTGTACCGCGCAGGCGCCGACGAAGTTATTCCGGAAGAATTTGAGACCTCTGTCGAGATATTCACAAGAGTTCTTACCAGTTATCTGATTCCCAGGGATGAAATAGATAAACTGATTACATCGGTCCGTGCCGATAATTATGAAATATTCAGGAGTCCGCTTGGGGTATCGACCAATCTTTCAGATTTAAAAAGAAGGCTTCATGACATTGATATCGCCACGTTTCAGATTCAGGATAAATCCCTGTTAGTTGGAAAAACTCTTGGCCAGGCGATGCTGAGACAACAATATGGGATATCCGTTGTTGCTGTCCGGCATGATGGGCGGATCATGTCAAATCCCGGAGCTGAGACGGTGCTTCATCATTCTGATGTTTTGTATGTGCTGGGCTCTCCTGAAAAAATTACGGGATCTGCCTTTTTGTTTACCTCAAGTATGGATTCGAAAGATATTTCTAATGAATAAACAAATGCTTATTCCGGCCCTTACGATTACATTACCATGCCTGAATACGAGATACGGCCCATAAATCCGGAGGAGTGGCTGCCTGATCGCTGTATGTCTTTTGAGATGCCATTCAATCCGAAGATATCCACCCAAAAAGCAGGTTGTGCGAGTCTGGAAGGATACTACACCAAAGGAAGCCGTAAGCGATTGATGAGCCTGTACCAGACGGTATTGAACAATATCGGCTGTTGCGGATTTGTGGCCTGGGAGAACGGATGTGTTGTGGGTTATAACAATTTCTTCCCCAGCGAGATCGCACAGATCACACGATTCTATGGCTGGGGAACTGGAAAGGATGTGAAATACTCTACCCTTGTACATCATTGCATCTCGCTGGTACAGAATCCGGACTATCGGCGGAAGGAAATCGGCACCGGATTAATTAACCGCTCCCTCGATTGGGCAAAACAGAATGGCTGGCATATATATGAAGTGCACAACGTGTTGCCGGATAGTCCAACTGGATATAAGTACGAACAAAAGGGGTGCTTGGGGTTTTGGAGGCGCTTTGGATTCGAGGTTACTTGCAGTGTCCCAGCAGACCCGGATACCGAAACCATGTATGGCGTTTCCGTTCGTCATTCCATGGCACTTCATCTCGGTGACTGGAACAACATTCGATTGTGATTACCCCCAAACCTGTGGGAATTTATCACTGCTTCAAAACATACCGGAAGACCTCCGTTATCGGCCGGTTAAATACCAGGGATATACGAAAAGCCAGTTCAAGTGAGGGGGAATATTTAGAGGCTTCGATAGAATGAATCGTTTGTCTGGTCACCCCCACCTTTTGAGCCAGTTCCTGCTGAGTCATCTCATGGTTCTGAAATCGCAATCTTCTGATATCATTTTTAATCTCGTAGTCAGCCATTTCAGTAACTCTTCAGGTAATAGAACAGCTGGGTGCCCGATTTGGTAATGTCAGTCACAAACAAAACGATGACAAG
>DATFNI010000513.1:0-7280 GCA_035266485.1 Balneolales bacterium | reverse complement strand
CGACACGCTGCTCCCAGCCGGCCCGTTGATACCAGTCGCTTGTCCAGGGCGACAATCTCCAGCCAGAAGGGGCATGAATATGTTGCGCGGCCGGATCGTTGGTTGGGTCACCGTTTCGAAACCGTTCCGGGAAGACTTGATACCAAACGGCATTTCGAGCCCATGGGGGAACGGAGCTCTCAGATTGCGCTAATCCGGGAGTCGCTCCGCCCCAAAGGCTTCCCGCACACACAAACACAGCTAATAAAATCGTTTTTGATAACTTTCCCATAATAATAAAATATTCAAGAATTTTCATCAGGTTCTTTTTCCATCTCGTCACATTATAAAATTGGATTCGCAAAAGCACCGGCTTCCAGTCATTCTCCTCTCATCAAATTGATAGTGGGTTCCGTGCGGCCCGTCACTTCAGCAGCAACATCTTACGGATCATCGTATGATCGTCGGCCTGCAACCTCATGAAATAGGTACCGCTGCTGAGCCGGCCCGCATTGAATGTGAAAACATGGGAGCCAGAGCTCTGCATTTGGCGATCCATTAGTACTGCAATTCTCCTGCCGAGGATATCATAAATCTCCAATGTCACCTGCGACGAATTCGCCAGTTCATAACGGATATTGGTCACCGGGTTAAACGGGTTCGGGTAATTCTGCTCAAGATGGAGACCTGCCGGTTTTTCAGATTCTGCACCAATCTTTTCCACATCTAAAAGGATGTCCGGTTCCGGGGTCGACAGTTTGCCCGTGGTATAGATATGAAACTGTCCGGGTGCCAGGGTTATATTCAGGTCAGTATTCGTGACGTCAACCGGATCGCCTGAAAAATAATCATACCACGTGCCGACAGTCTGGAACTGACCGGGCACGATATGCGTGACGACATCAAAATTTCCAATGATGTTGACGTCCATCGTGTCGCCGGCGATATGAATCCTCTTGACCGCACTTTGTGCATCGATCGTGAAGTTACCGCTGCTGAATGCAGGATACATTTCTTTCAGTTTGATCAGGCTGCTGAAGACCTTGTACACTTTCTGCCTGTTGACCTCCGAAAAATAATCCCAGCGAATCGGTTTGGGCGTAAGCCTGTCGGCCGAAGTATAGCTCGGATAATTGATGGAATAATCATAACCGAGTTCACCGAATTGCCAGATCATCTTAGGTCCGGGAATAGTAAAGAAGAAGGCGCCCGCCAGTTTCATCCGGTCCAGGGCAGTCGGCAGGCTCTTGATGCTGTAGCTGCCGCTGCTGTTTCCGTACTGCAGGTTTTTATACATCAGACGTTCTTCGTCATGACTCTCCATATAACCGACAAGATTAGGCTGCGGCCAGGTGCGTACTTTATATGACACCCCGGAGAAATCCCACGAATGAAGATCGCCGCCCGGTCCGACGTCGTATCCCATTGTCGCCTGGTTATAGGCGTAGTTCATGTTGCCCCACAGCATCATCCCGTCGCCCGATAAAACCTTTTCTTCGGAATTGACTGCAAAATGCTCCAAAATAACGTAGGTCTCCGGGTTGGTTTTCCAGATCTGACCCGCCATCCGCTCGAGAATATTGATGCGGGACTGATCATACTGACCCCACAAATCCACATTCAATCCTGAATAGGTCTGCGTGAATCCCTTGCTCATATCGAACCGGTATCCATCAATATGGTAATTTGTTACCCAGTATTTATTTACACGATCCACAAAGTATTGGGTTGCCCGGCTCTCATGATTGAAATCGTACCCCACATTGTACGGATGGGTTGGATTCACATTGAACCACGGACTGTCCGGGGCGGGTTTTCCGTTTTGGAAGTACATGCGAACCATAGGCGACTGGCCAAACGAATGATTGAGAACCATATCCATGATCACGGCGATACCCCGTTTGTGGCACTCATTGATAAATTTTTTGAGCTCCGTTGCCGTCCCGTAATACTTATCCGGTGCGAAACTAAATATCACGTTATATCCCCAGCTGTTGTTACCCTCAAACTCGGTGATCGGCATCAACTCGATGGCATTCACCCCCAGGTTCTGCAGGTAATTGAGCGTATCCCTGAGGGTTGCATAATCGTGAGCAGCTATAAAATCCCGGATCAACAATTCATAAATCACCAATTTATCCCTGGACGGGCGTGTATAATCCTGGTCGCTCCAGTTAAAAGCAGGCTGCCCGGTTTGAAGGACACCGACGATATGATCGGTTTTTCCATATGGATAGGGTTTGAGATTCGGATAGGTTTGATCCGATATATACTGGTCGTTATCCGGATCCAGCACCAGTTCTGAATACGGGTCGGCCACGCGCAGGTACCCGTCAATGAGATATTGAAAGGCATACCGGGTACCGGGCGACAGGTTGGGGAGGGTCATCCAGTACCACACACTGTCGGCATTCACCGAATCTCGCTTCATAAAAAACTGCGGCTGCACTTTCCAGTCGTTGAAATCACCAAGGACATAGGCAAACTTCTTATGAGGCGCGAACAAGGAAAGGGTTACCCGGGTGGGGTTGGAGGGATCGTATGTTATGCCATCCTGCAGATTCCCCGGACGCGGCTCATTGACGAGATACGGATTTATCACAAAGGCTCCGGAAATCGTATCCTTCTCCCCTTTTGCATCCTCCCCGATCAATTGCATATCAAAACGGCCACTTGCCGAGGTTACGGCGTCATATGCGATGGTATCATTCTGAACCATCGATACCTGGGCTCCGTTAATATTCAATTTCAACGTGATGGTTGTATCCGAAAAGGACTTTCCCACACCCATGATCGTTAAAGTGCTGTCCATCTTAATGAATGCCGGGTCACCGGTCGGCTGGATGAATCGAACATGCAATCCTGAATCATAAATGTCTACGAATATGTCCAGTCCGCCCGTGTCCTTGCCCTCCAGGTAAACGCCGTTGACCTGAACCGCGCTGCGGAAGACAAACGCCATTTTCAGAATTTTTTCCCCGGATGGAACACCATAGTAATTCCGAACATTATTAATCGTGATCTTGTATTCGTCGGTCGCAAGACGAGTCATCTTGGTATCTGGTGTATTTCCCCCCCAGTCGGTCTTTACATACTTCCAGTCGCCGGAAGACGTGCTCTGATCAGTAATGACGCCGGTATGTGCATAGACATCACCCGTATAACCGGCAAGACCGCCCGTGCCCTCTTTCGCATGGAAATAGACGGTGACCGTATCGGAGTCTATAGGAAATTGCGGACTCCAAGTGACGACCTGGGCCAAAACCTGCCCTGTCAATGAAATAAAAAACAGAGACAGAAGAATTCTTTGCAAGCTATGATAACGCGACATAAACTTCTTTTTAAATCCATTAAGACCAACGGGAAAAGTGTAAATCGTTTTCAAAAGTAGATCCGCCTATTTTGCGGCTGAAACGGACTCTTTCGTAGTTCGTTCACATGTCGCTCTCAGGATGAGTTCAGGCGAAAAAACGGTGTGTGATACTACCTTTCCAGGTTCTGTTATGCGTTCAACCAGTTTGTGCGCCGCAAGCTTTCCCATCTCATACATGGGCTGCTTCATCGTGGACAGGCCGAGATAGTGCGCAATTTGAATATCGTCGAAACTGATCAGGGGGATATTAACTTTGTTATCGATCATAGCCTTAAGGGCGCCGACCGCCTGGATATCGGATGAGCAGAAGCAGGCATCAGGTGGAGTTGCAAGCATCAGCAGTTTATTCATTGCCTGATATCCGGCTTTTTCCGTGAACCCATCCCGATCCAGATCATCCCCTGTTACGATCAGATTGTCGTCAATCATCCGGCCGGCATCCTCCAGGGCGCGTTTATATCCTAATAACCGGTCTCTCGACGGCTTGGCATTCGGATAAGCCGTGATCATCGCAATCCTTCGAAGCTTTTTCCTGATGAAATAGCTTGTTGCTGTATAGGCCCCTTCCACACTGTCGACGCTGACGGAATCAAACTCCGTATCATACTCATCGACCAATGTAATCGGGACATGGTAACGTTTCAGTTCTTTCCACTGCGGATCTCTGAGATGAAGGGATATGAATAGATATCCATCGGCCATCCCTTTTCTCAGAACATATTCGATCTGTTCAAGGATGTCATTTGTAGAGGTAATATTGTAGATATTCAGGTCGTAGTCGTATTCGGCGAGCGCATCCTGAATTCCTCCGAGTACCTCCATAAAAAAATAGTTTGATATGACGGGAACAAGGGCTGTTATCATACGGGATTGTTTTCGGGCCAGGCCCTGTGCAAAAGCCCTCGGGTGATAATCCATCGACTCCGCAATTGCCATAATCTTTTTTTGGGTCTTCTCCGAAACATTTTCACTGTTGTTGAAAACGCGGGAGACAGTGGCAATACTCACCCCTGCTTCACGGGCAATATCATAGATAGTCGCAGACAAAATGTTCCCTACTTTCCTGGTTGATAAGGCTAACTCACGCGGCTCGATGTGGTAGCACAGGGAGTCGCAAGGCAACCGCTGACATTTTTATAAAAAACAGGGACAAGACGTGAATCCCGTCCCTGTTTTGATAGCTAAGATGATCACTTGATAAGCATCATCTTTTTGATCGACACATAGTTGCCTGCTTTCAGGCGGTACAGATACATACCGGATGCCAAACTAGTGGCATTGAATTCGATAGAATGAGTACCGGCTGACATCTTCTGACTGACCAGAGTGGCAACCTTTTGACCCAGCGTATTGTAAATCGTCAACTCAACATTACTCGTCTGTGGAACAGCAAAAGTAATATTGGTGGTCGGGTTGAACGGGTTTGGATAGTTCTGGAACAAACTGAACTTGGTGGGCAAACCATCGGCACCCTTTGTTTCCGAGATGGGAAGCAACTTTTCATAATCGGGTGGCAACTCGTATGGCAGCGGCGGATCAGATTGATAATTCAGCGTCGCCATCGTGAAGGATGACGGCCATTGAATCTGACCATTTACCACATTCGGCTGAATGTATTGGTAATAATAACGACCGGGATCGAACCCACCACCGTTGCTTACACCCGTCCCGGCGGGATCCATCGGCTGTCCGTACCAAATACGGAAAGCAAACACATTCAGTGTTTTTGCTTTCAGGTTAATCGTCAATTCATAAACATTAGGATCAGCCTGAGACGGCTTAAAGTGGATATATTCGATTGATGCGGCGGTTTTTGCACCGGTAATCGAGCTTTCACCCGGTGTCCAGCCCTGTGTAAGTGCCAGCATGGGTTCTTCAACAACCATATAGACTGAGTCTGTAGCCGGATTAAACGGCGTAGTCGCACTCAAGGCCGGCTGCATATTGATTTTGAAGGTCACGTTAATACCGTTTCCGCCTTCCGTATTCTGATCGGTTATCAGACCGCTCGGTGAAATACCACTGAAATAGCCCGGTGTAATATCCTGGACAGCCTGATCTTTGATGGTAATAACACGATTGCCACCACCCCATGTACCCGGCACTTCGTAACCGTTATCCGGAACGATACCAAGTATAAAATTGGTAGACGTACTGTCGAAGCGTTCGGCAGCCCAGTGAACATAGTATTTATAGGATAATTTGTCACCAACAGCCTTCGTGACCTCTTTGTTATTCAACTGCCAGGTCTTCGAAAAACCATCGTAAACCAGATAATCATGTGGTGGATCAGCCCAACCGTTAAAATCTCCACGTACTTCCATCGTATCGAGAGCAGAGTTAAAGAGCCCAAGGCCTTCAAGGATACCAACATTGACAGAAAAGTTCAGTTTTGTCGTAATAATAGGGTTCGCAGAAGGTGCCTCATTATTAAAATGAACCCAATGTATCGTTGTATCCCCGGCAGCCCCTAATACAAAAGTCCTGTTCGAGACGCCCTCCCAGTTTGTGGTACTGGTTTGGCTCTTGACATAGTATTTGAACTCTACCGTATTATTTGCTTTGGTAAGGGAATCTTTGGGGAAGTAGGCTACGCCGGAATAGAACATGTTAATACCGGGTGCAGCTACTTTTTCGCTATCCAGATTTACAGCATTGGCATCCCAGTTCAAGGGGTACACGCTGCCGCGTACGCCAATAGAGTCCATTAGTGGATTGAAGTTCTTCAACTGCATAAGCTTGGCGACATTTACCCGGAAAAAGATACCAACGGAATCTTTTTTGGATACGTAAGGCGCATTGCGTCCATTACCACTGTTGTAAAATATAACAGACGTACTGTGGTCATTTTTTGCTGTATCGGGTAAGACAAACCGGTAGTTACCATTAACAGGTCCATCGGATTCCCAGCCACCACTTGGTGCTGCACCGGATGTATCTTTGGACGTAACAATGCCTACCCAGAATTTGTAAATCAGCGTGTCGCCCGGGCTCATTTTCACAGGAATGGCCCAGTAGTCACCACCCTTATTGACACCAATGGGAGTTGATTTCATGTCCCATGTCAGGGTTTGTCCGGCATAATCGGTCGGCATCCCGTTATGGGTGATGTAACCGCGAACCTGGATGAAATCGGATTCGTGAAGAGTATCGGGTACGGTCGCTGTGTTGGCATTTATGGTAACCATATACACATTTTGCAACTGATTAGCCCATGACGGCATTAATTCTGACACGCTAACGGTTGAAGTGACATATGCCGTTAAAACGCCAGTCAAGTTAAATTCGCCGGTCGGGGCTGCCGTGCCGATAATCGGCAGATCTTTATCAAAATAGATGGTCACGGCCGAGTCCGCCGTCGCGGCATCCACACTGCCATTTGACGTTGCCCCAGCCTGAGGCCATTGGCTCGCATCGTTCAGCGTCAGACCGACTACCCGAACAAGCATCCCCTGATACTTGCTGGTTGTAGTCAATTCTTTTGCATTCAGCATTATCGGCGCAGGCAGCGGATTACCGGTATTGATCTGAGTCATGCTTGTTACTTGTAACTCGACTACCCCGCTAAATGTTGCGATCGATCCGGTGATCTCCAGGGAGTCGCCAGCGGCAAGCGTGAACGAACCGGAAGCGCTTCTTCCCGAGTCATAAATATTTATCCCTCCTGTGGTGTCCTGCACAAAAAATTGTGCGGCACTTCCTCCATAATCCGCGGTATTCATAATCCCACGGATCGTAACAGTCTGCCCGTCCATTGTACGAGCATCGCGTATCTTCGTTACCTGGCTCCATGCTGTACTGGCAAAACCGATAACCAGTATTAGCAACGCCAGATACCGTTTGGTACCCTTTTTCATAGGTCTACCTCCTGTTTTTTATGTGTATTTGGATTCTGAGATACACACTCAAAATCCAATTTTAAGTGAGA
>DATFNI010000512.1:0-2907 GCA_035266485.1 Balneolales bacterium | reverse complement strand
CGATAATCCTCTAGGAGGCAAATGGAACTATGAGGAAGAAAATAGAAAACCGTTGCCCTCGGGTATTCGGATTCCTTGTGTCACGAATTCAACCCCCGATTCGATAACAAAAGATATTGGCGATGAAGTACAAAAGCCGTATGCGGATCATTATGGTTATATCGATGAGTTCCGCCGGGCCGTTACTCGTCGTGATGCATTGAAGTTGTTCGATCAGTTTATTGAGGAGCGGTTGTCTAAATTCGGTCCCTTCGAAGATGCTATGGCGGCAGGGCAACCGTTCCTCTTTCATTCTGTCCTGTCCACACCCTATCCTAATACGGGATTACTGTGCGCACGGGAAGTGTGTGAGAAGCTGCCGGAAACCTGCCGGAGGGGTTCATCAGCGGAAGGTTTTGTTCGTCAGATTATTGGATGGGGAGAGTTCGTCCGGATATACTACGAAGCATTGATGCCGGATACCCTGAAGACAAACTATTTCGGGTACATGGTTTCTTAGCCGGTTAAAGCGACACTCAAAAAATTCATTGCAGGATTGAATGACGAGCTTATGAAGAATATCAACAGTTGCAGGGTTTTTAAGAGGAATGACCACGATCCGAATCCGGGCGGCAAATATGTGATGTACTGGATGCAGGCGCATCACCGGTTTGAATATAATTATGCACTCGATTACGCGGTAGGCTGGGCCAATAAACTTGATCTCCCTTTGCTGGTTCACGAAGGTATCGTCTGTAACTATCGATGGGCATCGGACCGGTTTCACCAGTTTCTGTTGGAAAGCACGCGAGAGGATAACGAAATCAGTAAAGATTACGGGATCACTTATTATCCGTATCTGGAAACATTCCCCGGAGAGGCGGATAAACTGGTCTCTGAACTTGCAAAAGGGGCTGCCGTGATCATCACGGATGAATACCCGACGTTCATCATGGCGGAGCGAAATAAAAGCTGGCCGAAACAGGTAAATGTGCCATATATCACCGTCGATTCCAATGGGATCATACCTTTGGGCATGACCGATAAGGCACCCTATTCCGCCTACCATTTTCGCAAGATCATGCAGCGGCATTTTGTGGATTGCTTCACCAATCCTCCTGATGAAAATCCGCTGTCGAAGCTGAAAAATACAGACAAACTTGATCTGCCGGAGACTATTACAAAAGAGTGGCGGCACGCCGGTGATCAACTGAGTGACATCGACTCTTTCATCGCCGGGCTTGATGTCGATCATTCGATTGATCCGGTTGAAATGAAGGGGACTCGTGTAGCAGCATTATTCCAAATGAACAAGTTCCTGGAGAATGACCTGGCGAAATATGGAGAAGAACGAAATGACCCGGATTGCAATCGGACAAGCCACCTGAGTCCATGGCTTCATTTCGGCAAAATTTCAGAATACGAAATTGTTAAAGGTGCCCTGGATCGGCAAACCAGAGGCTGGGATTTGAGCCAGGTTAAAGATAACAACGGGCAAAGAAGCGGCTTTTTAAAGGGGCACAGTTACATCGAAAAATTCCTGGACGAGTTGATAACGTGGCGGGAGATCGGGTATCATTTTTGCCAACACACACCGGATTACGATAAGTTCGAATCGCTGCCGAACTGGGTTCTCGAAACCTTTGAAGAACATAAAAGCGATCCGCGTGAGTATGTTTACAGCCTGCAGCAGTTCGAGCAGGCACAAACCCATGATGAAATCTGGAATGCTGCGCAGCGACAACTTGTAGTGGAAGGCTACATCCACAACTATCTGCGCATGCTGTGGGGGAAGAAGATCCTGGAGTGGACCAAAACGCCTGAGGATGCCCTGGAAATCATGATCGAGTTGAATAACAAGTATGCCATGGACGGGCGCGATCCGAACAGCTACTCAGGCATTTTTTGGATTCTTGGCCGTTTTGATCGCCCATGGTTCGAGCGTCCCATTTTCGGAAAGATCCGCTACATGAGCAGCGACAGTACGAGGAAGAAGGTTAAGTTGAAGAAGTATCTTGAAAAATACGGTAATTAGAATTTTGAATTTTGAATTCTAAATTTTGAATTAAAAAGAGAAAGTGTGCTTTGGGACTTATTTGTAAAGTTTAGAAAAGAGCAATGAGTGTCGTATAGAATGGATAAATCAATATCCCTCAACTTCAATATTTTGCGGTAACCCAACTCTCATAAAATATCTGGCGAACGCTTGTGATAGATGTTCTCGATAGGGTGGCAGTAGTCGTATTCGTTTTGCTTGCTGCATTACAATATTTGAGAGAGAATCATATTGGATACCGTAAACATTTTTGAAATGAACAACCTGATAATCATTTAAGTCATCTATGTCCACGTCTTTGTTTAATAAATGGTAACCAGCTAAATGTCCTTTCCTTAGGTCATCGATCTTTTTTCTTCTAGCTTTTGATGATTGTTGGCTCTCAGGTAAGCTCTCAATAAATTGTGATAATGAAGAATACGGGCAAACCAAAACAATATCAATTTTATGATTCACCAGATCACATGACTGAGACATAATGATTGAGTCAATAAGCTTAACTTCAATCTCAGGAGTTTCATCAACACTAAAGTTATTGGGCGGTATTAAGATTGGACAATTAGGAATGAAATCACCCTGTTCTAATCATCAGATTGATCAACTATTTCATACCAAGGATAATCCATGATGATTAGTCAAGAGAAATCTTTGGCGTAAATTTACTAATGCTCTTGATTTTCATTTTCATTTTAAACGTTTTTTTTACGGGAAGTTTTATAGTTAAATCATAGTTGTTGTATAGCAGGACATAGTTTACACTTTTAGGACCATTAAGAATGGGGCGAAGCCCCAGCCCCCTGCAGGGGGCGCTTAAGGGTCTATTTTATAGCATGAGTTCTTTTACATACTGACAAAAGACTACCAGTCTATGG
>DATFNI010000511.1:0-11828 GCA_035266485.1 Balneolales bacterium | reverse complement strand
CACCGTGTTAAAAGTTGCTCTAATCGTCGGTCTTATTACCGTCGGATTTGCGTGGGGCGAGGGAGATATAAATAACCTGGCATCAGGCGAGTCATACGCCTGGGATTTTGGCGGCTGGAAAACAATGGGCCTATCGCTCATGTGGATCATGTTTGCCTACAGCGGGTGGAATGCCTCAACATATATCGGTTCCGAAATCCGCAATCCTTCCAAAAATATACCGCTGTCATTATTGACCGGAACGGGCATCGTAGTTGTCCTTTATTTTCTTCTGAATATACTATTCATCTATGCCGTGGCGCCGGAAAATATGAGCGGTGTTATCTCAATTGGTGGCCTGGCCATGGGTAACATGTTCGGACGATCAATGGAAAGGATGTTTTCTCTACTTATCTCTTTTGCTCTCTTTTCATCACTGAGCGCCTTCATCATACTCGGCCCACGTGTGTACTATTCGATGGCAAAGGATGGTTATTTCTTCAGGTTTGTCTCCGATGTTAACCCAAATCGTAATGTTCCCACCAAAGCAATCCTTCTGCAGAGCGGTATATCCGTCGTTATGGTTCTTTCAGGTACATTTGATCAGATCCTGACGTATATGGGCTTTTCACTGGGTATTTTTCCGGTTCTGGCCGTCCTCGGCGTATTCAGGTTCCCGAGATTACATAATAAGCCTTTCAGCGTTACAGGATCATCAGTGCCTCCTATTATTTATGCAATCGCCGGTACTCTCATCCTGCTACTCGCTTTTTTTGAACGTCCCGTTGAATCTGCCATCGCCTTGCTGACTGTACTGGCGGGTGTTCCGGCATTTTTCTTTTTTAAAAGGAATCATCACAGTAAGGTTACGGCACGGAGTTGAGTCAAATTATAAAAATGTTGAACTATCCGAGGTGACCAACCATAAAATGGGGAAATACGTCTCACACCCTGTTTCCGTCATCCTGATTTTCCCTGACTTGTCAGGAAAAGTAGGATCTCGTTTCATTGGGCAACGCTTTCTACAGTTGAAACGATCGTTTCTTCCTGTTTAACGAGATCCTACGTTGTTCCGAAAGTCGGAACAACTTCAGAGGATGACAGTTCTTGTTTACATAACTTCTCAAAACTGCATCAACGCATATCCTTTCAGCTCATATGTCGTAACTGTTGTCAGTGCGGAGAGGGCCATTTTAACGTTTGAATTCAGGTAAACCGGACCATATCCCATGAATGAGACCGCCTGTGCACAGACATACAGCTTCACATGACCCACTCTTGTCAATTTGGTCATAAGACTGTCATTGGGATTGATAACAGTATACATTTTTTTATACGTGCTGTCGTTCATTGCAACGGCTGTGGCCGGACCTGTCATCACACCCACTATATGTATATGATTCGGTTTAACTCCACCATCATGCAGCAAATTGATCAACCGGGCTATATGATCCAGTCCCTCGTTATGTTCCGCTTTGGCATCATTATGAATGATCAGGACAACCACTTTATAATCCATCCCGGGATCAGGCTGTACAGCCGCTTTCGGAAAATAATGTTCTGACCCATAGTCATTTATCACGGGAGTGTTAAATGATACCTTGACCGGTCCCTTGGTCGGTCTGTGATCACCTGATTTTTGAGCAGTACTGTCATTTTTTTGTGCAATACTGTCCGTTTTCTGACTGGTAACTTCTTTTTTTGAGTTGTTACTGTTGGTCTGAGATTTGTTGCAGGCAGATATGACCAGACCCGCCGCTAACACCAGCAACACACTTTTTTTCATGATTTTTCTCCCGCATGATTAATGATCGAAACTTCGCTAACACAAGCAAAACAAGTTAATACATAATAGGGCCTTGGCAAATATTACCTGCACAGACAAAAGAACATTATGGGCGGTCTTCTTTAAAACAATGACAAGATATGTGTGGTTTTAGCATTATTTAACATAGTCAATTAGTTATATAGTTAATAATCTTACTTAGTAAGAAATTACAGACTGTAACAAATCGGGAGCCTCATAATGCCCTGCAATCAGGAATATGTGACAAGAATGGCGAAACTGGTGTTTACGCTTCGTCAAAAATGTGCTCTCAAGGATAATTATTTTGTTCGCAGCCTTGATATCACCACTTCCGAATATATCTGCCTGGTACAGTTCTTCGACAGCAATGTAATGGGGGTAAAGGAGTTGGCTTCGCGGCTTGAAATCACATCAGGCGGGGTTACCCGTATACTGACGTCGCTCGAGGACAAGGGAATCATCAAGCGACGCATCTCACCGGAGGACCGGCGCAATATCGATGTCCATCTGACCAAAAAGGGAGGTGAGATGGTCGATCATATCCGGCAGGCTTCTTATGATTTGCATGCCGATATCTTAAGTCATATCGAACAGGAACACCGGCAACCCGTTTTAAATGCTATCGAGCAACTGATCTCGGCTATCGATAATTGGGTATTAACCCATGAGGGAAAGGCGGAAACGGCGTAATAATCCTTCCGGGTCCCCAAAACAGAGCATAACCATCGGCTCGAGGATATTATGAATTCTATTTCCAGACGTAAGTTCCTGAAGATTTCAGGCGCCACCATTGGAGCGGCTGTATTATCCGGTTCAATGGGACCTTTTGTAAAAGGTGCTCAAAAAGCAACGCAGAAAAAGGTAAAAGGGATTCAGAAAATACCAACCTACTGCGCCATGTGCTTTTGGAGATGTGGTGCTATGGCATATGTAAAGGATGGCAAATTATGGAAGATTGAAGGCCATCCGGATGATCCACTTAGCCAGGGAAGACTTTGTCCGCGTGGTACCGGTGGAGTTGGTGCACACTACGATCCGGACAGATTACGATCTCCATTAATTCGTAAAAGTGTCCGGGGTGAGGAACAATGGGTGGAAGTGACCTGGAATGAAGCCCTCGACCATGTGGCTAAGCGAATGCTTGAAATCAAGGAGAAGTACGGTCCGGAGTCGATGGCGATGTTTCACCACGGGATTGGCGCCAATTTTCTCCATCATATGATGAAAGCATACGGCACGATCAACTTCGGGGCCCCGTCTTTTGCACAATGTAAAGGTCCCCGCGATGTGGCTTTCAAATTAACGTACGGAGAAACAGTCGGTGGTCCGGAAAGGACAGATATCGAAAATGCCAAATGCATAGTACTGATTGGTTCGCATATCGGCGAAAACATGCATAACACCCAGGTGCAGGAGTTTTCGAAAGCCGTTGAGAATCATGCTTCCGTCATCGTGGTCGATCCTCGTTTTTCCGTGGCAGCCAGCAAGGCCAAATATTATCTCCCGATCAAACCCGGAACCGATCTTGCGCTTCTTCTGGCGTGGATAAACGTGCTGGTGAATGAGAAGCTTTATGATGCAGACTACGTGGCCAAATATGGTTTCGGCTTCGAACAGTTTGCAGCAGAAATTACATCCTACACTCCGGAGTGGGCCTATCCGGAAACCGGCATTGAGCCGGATGTAATCAGGAAGACCGCTCGTGAAATGGCTCGGTACAAGCCTGCAACACTCGTTCACCCCGGCCGTCATTCGACATGGTATGGTGATGATACCCAACGCTCGCGAGCTCTTGCCTTGCTGAATGCCCTGCTCGGAAGCTGGGGACGAAAAGGCGGCTTGTATCAACCAACATGGCTCGATATCCCGGAGTATCCGTATCCGCCGTATCCGAAATCGGCGAAGAAACCGCTTGATAATCCGGACGAGAAATATCCCTTTGCCATCGAAGAAATAACAACGGGTGTCAGGGAAGCGACCATAACCGGCAAGCCCTATCCGATAAAAGGATGGTTTGTGTATGGAACCAACCTGCCGTATTCCCTGCCGCAACCGGAAAAGACGATTGAAGCCATCAAAAACCTGGATTTTCTTGTCGTTGTCGATACCATCGGAAGCGAAATTGCAGGATGGGCCGATGTGGTCTTGCCGGAATCGGTATATCTCGAGAGATATGATGAGCTCAACAATCCCAGTTTCAAAGTGCCATATGTGGCATTAAGGCAACCTGTTATTGACCCGCCCGGCGACCAAAAACCTAACTACTGGATCGCAAAGAAACTGGCAACACGGCTCGGACTGGATGCCTGGTTCCCGTGGAATAATATCGAGGAATATCTCGATTATCGATTGAAAAAGGTGGGATTGAGCCTTGAGCATATGAAGGAAAAAGGAGTCGTCGTCGCTCCCAAACGTCCTATCTATTATGAAGACGGTGTTAAACCATATTTCGAAACGCCTTCCGGTAAAATCGAATTCTACTCGCTGCAACTTCAGAATAAAGGATTCGATCCCGTGCCCAAATACACCAAGCCCGATGATCCGCCGCCCGGTTATTTCCGGCTGCTTTACGGACGGGCTCCGGTCCACACGTTCAGCAGAACGCAGACCAACCGGATACTGGATGACATGATGGATACCAACCAGGTATGGATAAACAGGGATATTGCCCGGCATTACGGTATCCGGAACGGCAGCTTCATCAAACTGAAGAACCAGGATGGCGTTATCAGCAATACTATTAAAGCATTTGTGACCGAAAGGATCAGACCTGATTGTGTCTATATGGTTCACGGCTTTGGTCATACCTCAAAGATGCTGAAAGGAGCATACCTCAAAGGAGCCGACGACTCCCGGTTGATTACACAAGTGAAGACAGACCCTATCATGGGCGGAACCGGCATGAGGGTGAACTTTGTAACTTTTGAGTTGGAGGTATGAGATGGCACGGTTTGCAATGGTCATAGATACCCGAAAATGTGTTGGCTGCATGGACTGCGTCGTTGCCTGCAAAACAGAAAACAACGTTCCGGAAGGGTTCAACAGGGTCTGGATTGTCGAAGATGTGATGGGCGAATTTCCTGATCTGAATATGGAAATCAGGAGTGAACGCTGTAATCAGTGTGAAGAAGCTCCCTGTGTAACCGTATGTCCGACGGGGGCAAGCCACTATTCCGATTTTGGTGGGATCGTACAGATCGATTCTGAATTATGCATTGGTTGCAAGGCCTGTATCGGTGCCTGTCCTTATGATGCGCGATTCATTAATCCTGATGGATATGCTGACAAGTGTGATTTCTGTTTTCATCGTGTTGTAAAAGGCGAAAACCCCGCATGTGTTGATGTTTGTCCAACGCATAGCATTTATTTCGGTGATCTGGATGATCCGAACAGTGAGGTAAGCCAGTTATTGCAATCACGCAAATATCATGTACGGATTCCGGAAGCCGGCACGAAGCCAAAAATCTTTTATCTGACATAGAGGCAAAAATGGATGAACTAACGATAACTCGTCACAACGAATTAATCGACCCGACGCTTCATATCTGGGGCTGGCAAATACCGGTGTACCTGTTCATAGGCGGACTCGTTGCCGGTATGATGATCATCTCAGGCTATTTTTTGTTCAAGGGGAGAACCAGGGAAACCAAGTGTTCCTGTTTTTATCTGCCGGTTCTCAGCGTGATATTTTTAAGCCTCGGAATGCTGGCCTTGTTCCTGGATCTTGAGCATAAACTACATTTCTGGCGACTCTATACCACCTTCAAAATTACCTCGCCCATGTCGTGGGGCGCGTGGATCCTCCTGCTGGTATATCCCGCATTAATCCTGAACATGATCATCAGGCTGCCGGATTTTATCCTTGAGAGATTCCCGAAGCTCGGGAATCTGACTGACAGGGTAAATGAGCATCCTTATGCAATAAAGAATATCGGTGTGTTTAATATGGTATTAGGTGCCATGCTGGGCGTTTACACGGGTATTCTCTTAAGCACACTTACAGGACGACCGTTATGGAATACCTCCATTCTTGGGATTCTCTTCCTGGTATCCGGCCTCTCTTCCGCTGCAGCATTTGTTCACATGATTGCACGCGATGTGTACGAACGCGAGTTGCTCGCAAAGGCCGACAACGGGTTTCTGTCACTCGAACTGATTGTCGTTGCCATGTTTTTCATCGGGATACTCACCTCTTCCGCTTCACAGAAAACCGCGGCTACACTTTTATTATCTGGACCTTTTGCTGCCGTTTTCTGGGTGTTCGTGATAGGCATCGGTATGGTGATTCCTTTATTCATCCAGCTAATGGCAGTCAATCACAAGATCAAACACACACCGGTTGCACCGATCATGGTGATTGCAGGCGGGGTGTTATTGCGGTTCGTTTTTGTATACGCAGGTGAGTATAGTCACTGGTTAATACACGCCGGACTCGTCAGGTAAAACGAAATTTTCGGTTCCAACAAAAATGTACAGGAGAAAAAATTAATGGACACATTAACTGAAACGATCCCCGCATCCAAAACGGAGACGAAGAAAACAGTTAAGGAAAAGACGGCTCAACCGTACTGGAATCCCTATTTCTCCGGAATAGGGCTAGGATTGGTTCTTCTTGCCGCTTTTGTAATTATGGGCCGTGGGTTAGGAGCTTCAGGCGCTTTCAGTACCGTTGTAGCCGTTGGTGTAAATACCATTGCTCCACATCATGCTGAAGGCAATACGTTTTACCAAGGGTATCTTTCGGATGGCGTCAGCCCTTTCAAGAACTGGCTGGTATTTGAAGTCCTCGGTTTGATTGTCGGTGGTTTTATATCAGGTGCATTGGCCGGAAGAGTAAAAAAAATGACCGAGAAAAGCGCCCACATTTCTTTCAATAAGAGATATATGTTTGCCTTCATCGGTGGCGCATTGATGGGTATCGGTGCCAAACTTGCCAGAGGATGTACGAGCGGACAAGCATTGACCGGCGGCGCATTGCTGAATGTTGGCAGCTGGATCTTCATGTTAATGGTATTCGCGGGCGCTTACGCGGCTGCTTACTTTGTTAGGAGGCAATGGCTATGAATGCACCTTTATTCAAATTTGGTTTATTCGGAAACGAGGTCAGTCTGATCGTCGCTTTCATCATCGGAATCGGTTTTGGCTTCTTCCTGGAACGGGCAGGTTTCGGAAGCGCCCGGAAACTGGCCGCTCAATTTTATTTTCGGGATATGGCCGTGTTTAAGGTCATGTTTACCGCCATCATCACGGCCATGCTTGGATTATTTTATCTCTCCTGGATCGGCTGGGTCGACCTGTCTCAGGTTTATCTCGTTCCAACCAACGTATGGCCCGATTTGTTAGGCGGGTTAATCCTGGGTGTCGGTTTTGTTATTGGCGGATACTGCCCGGGAACATCGTGTGTTGCCGGGGCAACCGGTAAAGTCGACGGCTACTGGTTTATCCTCGGATTAGTGTTCGGGATATTCGCATTCGGCGAGGCTTATCCATGGATTTCAGACTTCTATAACTCATCATATATGGGACAAATAACACTCCCGCAACTCTTCAATATCTCCTATGGCGTTTTGGTATTTGTGGTTGTTTTAATTGCCCTTGGAGGCTTCCTCCTCGCTGAAAAAGTCGAGAAATATTTTGCCAAAAAAGACGCGGAGGCAGCACGATGAAAAATTTCCTTGCTCACCTGACTACCCAAAGAAAACTCGGACTCTTTGCACTCGTTTTGGGTTTCTTCGCCATCTTTGCTGGCAGCCCTTACAACCGCACTAAAATCACCCTTAATGCAAAGGACCTGGCACTGATTGCTGAAAAAAATGCTGATAACGTATCAGTACAGGATGTCGCCAATTGGATCATCCAGGGTAAAGTTGATTTCCGAATCATTGATACCCGGCCTGCCAGTGAATATGCAGCGTATCACATCCCGATGGCACAGAATATCCGGTTGTCCGAATTGATGGACCAACATTTCTATCCAACCGATAAATTAGTCCTCTATTCCGATACCGGAGAAGATGCTGCACAGGGATGGTTTATTCTGAAAGGCCAAAAGTACCAAGCCGTGTACATACTGAAAGGTGGACTGGATACGTGGAAGAATCAGATCCTTTTCCCGCGACTACCGGACAACCCGACACCCGACCAGTTGGCCTCCTTTAACAAAATCAAAGAGATCAGCAAGTTCTTCGGAGGGACGCCACAGACCGGAACAAAGGAAGAACAGAGCCAGCCAAAAGTAAAAAATCTTCCCAAACTTCAATTGCCGGAGAATATACCCAACGCAACCCCAAGGAAACGAAGAAAAGAAGGTTGTTAATATGAGATTAGAGTAGCATCAATTACTATTGGTCCCCGGACCACACCAAGAGAGGGACTTTTGAGAGTTACGCCCCGTGGACATATATGTCGCGGGGCGTTAGCGTATACGATTCAATACACTTTATATCACATCCTCCGTGGTAATCCTCTAGACCTAAATTAACCGGATTCCATACCAAAACTGTCGTTCTGATTTTGTCGGACTTGACTGAAGAAGTTGAATCTCGTGACATCCGGTAACGATTGCCGCATAGGCCTGGGACACTATGTGACTATGGTCATTACCGAATGCTGAACGAGATCCTTCGGCCCAAAACGAGTCTATCCTGATTGATGGTTTTAGGATTTGGCCTCAGAGGATGACATCTATTGTGTTTGGGTTTACTATCATGAATGTTCTATTAAATCAATAATTTAACTTTCAAATGGAATGATATCCCGTGCAGTACCTTACCCCTGTTATCTGTAATTCTAGTCCGCGTCATCCGTGTTCCATTCTTCCTGAGATGTCAATAGGAGCACACGATGACAAAATCGGTATAGCTTTCGTTTTATTTCACATAGTCAATTAGTTATGCAGTAGATATTTTACACTATAAGAAATTTATGATGTAACCTATCTGGAGCCTGAGAAGATGTCCGGGAATAAGGAATATGTGGATAGGATGACGAAGCTGGTGTTTACCCTTCGTCAAAAATGCGCCCTGAAAGACAACTACTTTGTTCATCGTCTGAATGTTACCACATCAGAGTATATATGCCTCGTGCAGTTCTTCGACACCAACACAATGGGAGTCAAGGAATTATCTAAAAGGCTTGGGTTAACTTCAGGTGGGGTAACGCGCATCCTGACCTCACTCGAAGACAAGGGAATTATCAAGCGAAGCATCTCTCCCGAAGACCGGCGCAATATTGATGTCCACCTGACCAAAAAAGGAGTCGCCATGGTTCAGCACATCCTGCAATCCTCTCACGATTTACATGCAGAAATACTGAACCATATCGCACCAACCCACCGGCAGCCGGTATTGGATGCCATGGAACAACTGATCGATGCCATTGATAACTGGGTGCTGACCCATGAAGGCGATGCAGAAACGGCATAGAATTTATTGATTCGAACTGGAGGTAATACATGGGAGAAAATATTTCCCGAAAAGATTTCCTAAAAATCAGTGGTACCATTGGGGCCGGCGCAGCCGCGAGCTTATCCGCTTCGAAGGCCAAGGCTGCTGTAAGAGAACATCCCCAAAAAACAGAGAAAATTCCCTCTGTTTGCGAACAGTGCTTTTGGCGATGTGGAATCATCGCAACAGTAAAAGACGGGAAGCTGAAGTATCTCGAAGGCAATCCCCGGCAACCGAATAACCGGGGCAAGATTTGTGCCCGGGGCAATGCCGGCGTTGCGCTATTATACGCGAAAGATCGTCTCAAGAATCCCATGATTCGTGTCGGTGAACGGGGAAGCGGAAAATGGAGAGATGTGAGCTGGGAGGAAGCGCTGGATTATACCGCCGAGAAATTGCTTGCCATCACCAGAAAGTACGGTGTTGAAGCCAATGCCCTGTTCTCGCACGGAGCCTCGGCCTATTTCATTGATGAACTTTACCGTTTCTGGGGAACACCGAACCACGCTGCTCCCTCCTTTGCCCAATGTCGTGGCTCCAGGGATGTCGGGTATGAATTGACTTTTGGTGAATCGGTTGGATCCCCCGAAAGAGTGGATCTGGCCAATGCCAAAGTGATAACGCTCATCGGAAGTCACCTGGGTGAGAATGTTCACACCGGGCAAATCATTGATTTTACCGACGGACTTGCTAACGGATCCGAACTGATTGTGGTCGACCCGCGGTTCTCTACGGCGGCAAGCAAGGCGAAATGGTGGCTACCTATCAAACCCGGCACCGATACGGCGTTACTTCTCGCCTGGATCAATGTGATCATTCAAGAGAAAGGCTATGATGAAACGTTTGTCCGTAACTCTACGGTAGGTTTTACCGAGTTATCCAGACACGTTGTTGACTTCACACCGGAATGGGCCGAAAAGATCACGGAAATTCCCGCAAATGTCATCCGCGATACTGCTCGTGCCATGATGCGGGCTAAACCGGCTGTGGCCATTCATCCTGGCCGCCACGTTGCGTGGTACGGGAATGATGTCCAGCGGGCACGGGCCATGGCCCTTTTATCAGCTATCCTTGGAACATGGGGACAAAAGGGCGGTCTTTTCCTTAACTCCGAGTTTCCTGTCCAGTATAACGCCCTGAATATCCCGGATGCTCCCACACCAAAACGGAAAAGAGTGGACGGAGTTGGTTACCGGTATCCATTTGCAAATGATGCAGAAGGGTTGACGCAGGAACTGATCAAGGCCACCCTGTGTCAAAAGCCGTACCCAATAAAATCGTGGATGGTTTTCGCCCAAAATATCTTTGGCAGTATCCCGGACCAGGAAACCACCAGGAAAGCGATCGACAATCTGGATTTACTGGCGGTTGTTGACGTGCGTCCAACCAAGCCAACCTGGTTTGCCGATGTCATCCTTCCCGAGGACATCTACCTGGAACGGTACGACTATCTGATGACCGTAACAAGCTGGCACAAACAATATGTCGAATTGCGGCAGCCGGTGGTAAAACGGGTTCATAACACACGGCCCGGCTGGTGGATTGCCAAAGAACTTGGGAAACGTCTCGGACTGGAAGCATACTATCCATATGAAGATTATGAAGACGACATCCGTTACGAATTGCGAGATACCGGGATTTCGTTTGAGAAATTAAAGAAGGAAGGGGTCGTCACATTCCCTGCCAAACCCTACCTGAAACCAGGCGAAACCTACCCATTCAACACCCCGGACAAAAAAGTTCACTTGTATTCCGAAGAGTTGCACAAATTGGGTTTCGACCCGCTACCTGTCTATGAGCCGGTTAACGATCCACCCAAAGGGTCATTCAGACTGGTATACGGCAGAATGCCGGTACATACCCAGGGTAAAACGGAAAGCAATCCATGGCTTAACACCATCATTTCGGAACCTTATCTGTGGATCAACGAGACAATTGCAAGGAGCATGGGACTGAAGAACGCTGACGAAGTGATTGTCGAAAACCAGGATGGAATCAGGACGGATAAAATAAAAATAATGGCCACACCCGGCATCAGACCGGACACTGTATTCCTGCCGCATGGATTTGGGTTGAATGAAAGAGGTCTCCTGGATTTTAGCCGGCGTGAAGTATCGGACAACCATCTGATCACGAAATATAATACCGATCCGATCAGTGGCGGAACAGGTCTGCGTGTAAATTTCGTCCGGTTGGTCGTTGACGGCGAGGTACTGACTCCATCAGCAGAAGTCAGCTTGACGGGAGTCAATGCTCAGAAAGTCACCGGAATCCAGCAGAAAGAGGAAAAGCGGATCTTTCACGTGCAACCGAAGAAAAAACAACCTGGATTAAGAGAAGGATGTTAGGAAATGTTAGGAGTTTGATATGAGCAAATATGCCATGGTAATAGATATGGACCGATGCATCGCCTGTCATGCTTGCGAAGTTGCGTGCCGCGCTCATTATGATGTGCCGGTACCCCATTACAGGGACTGGGTCCACGATCTGCAACCAGAAGGAGTTTATCCTGATATTAAAAAAGCCAGCTATATCGGGTTGTGTAATCATTGTGATGAGGCACCATGCGTTAAAGCCTGTCCAACCGGAGCCACCTA
>DATFNI010000510.1:0-3679 GCA_035266485.1 Balneolales bacterium | reverse complement strand
GGCATTGAAGTAGGTCACGCACAAAACGACGAAGCACTGACCGGTTGTACCGTTATCCTTTGCCGCAAGGGAGCTGTCGCTGGAGTAGAGGTACGCGGTGGCGCGCCAGGCACACGCGAAACAGACCTTCTCAACCCGATCAATCTCGTTGAAAAGGTACATGCCATTACGCTGGCAGGTGGTTCCGCTTATGGCTTGGACGCAGCCAGCGGTGTGATGAAATATCTGGAAGAGAAAAAGATCGGATTCAATACAGGCGTTGCGAAAGTTCCCATTGTCTCTTCGGCGATTCTCTTTGACTTGGGCGTCGGTCGTGCGGACGTTCGGCCTGATTCCGTTATGGGATACCAGGCCGCCGCCCAGGCATCTTCCGATAAACCTGCCGAAGGAAATGTCGGTGCAGGGACAGGAGCATCGGTGGGAAAAATGTTCGGGGCAAACCTGAGCATGAAATCGGGAGAAGGAACCGCAAGCATGGACATCGGCGGAGGCGTGGTCGTTGGCGCGCTGGTCGCTGTCAATGCATGGGGCGATGTGGTCGATCCAAATTCAAATGAAATCATCGCGGGACTACGATCTGGAAAAGTTGGGCCGGTGCGCGTGGGTGGAAAAGATCATTTTGCCGATACGCTTTCCATGATGAAAAAACCAGCCGGACGCAGTCTCATGAGGCTTGCCACACGTACAAATACGGTTATTGGTGTGGTGGCGACGAATGCCAAATTGACAAAAGCCCAGGCGACCAAGGTTGCGCAAATGGCTCACGACGGAGTCGCGCGTACCATACGACCAGCGCATACCATGCAAGACGGCGACACGGTCTTTGCCCTCTCCACCGGCAATCGCAAATCAGATGTCACATCTGTGGGATCGTTCGCTGCAGAAGTGATGACACAGGCAATCATCCGTGCGGTGAAGATGGCAAAATCAGCTGGCGGTTTACCGGGGTTGCAGCAATCATAAAGCACCTGAAAACATCAGATAACATGCCAGTAGAAATCAACCCAACATATCAAGACACAAAAAACAAAAAGATATTGATATACCAACTTCTGGGAATGCCAGCCGCTTATTTTCTTACATCTTATTTCTCCAACCTATATTCCGGGTTACTTCAATTTATACTTCTAAGCTTGTTTTTTCAGTTGGTGTGCGGACTGGTTGTTTCTCTTTTCCTGCCAGATGTATTTGATAAATTAAGAACCTCCTGGCGGGACAACTGGACATCACTTCTACTATTGGTCACTACAGGTACTTTGGCGGTTTCATCCATCGCTATTTCCTGGCAATATCCCGATTTTTTCGACCGCAGGGTTGTTTCCATGGGAATGGAACTTTTTTTTCTATTCGCAGGGCTGGCTATTGTATCAACAGCAGTGGCTATACCGTTGGAAAAGTTTATGGAGCAAAAGGGGGTTATTCATGTTATACGATCATCCGCCTTTGCCCAATTTACACAATCGAACCTTGCAGGCTTATTTAATGCGTTGTGTTTCTTCTTCACATATCTTGTTTTATCTCAATCGCTTAACTTCCACGAATACAATACCCTCGATCGTTTTTTTGATACTGACGCCTCTCAATGGATCTCCAGATTGACAATTCATCCGGATGGTGGAATGCCACCCATCCGAGCTATTCATCCTGCGGTAATGTTAATTCTTCGACCTTTCGTATGGTTGATATCCATCATTCTAAACGGGGATAAACTTCAGGCAGTCTATGTTCTCAGTGCGCTGGCTGGAGCTTTATGTGTTCTCCTTATCTGGTTGATCGTCAAAGCGAAAACAGGTAACACGCCCTTTGCATTGGTCACCGCATCTATTTTGGGGGCTGGCACTTCACACTTGTTATTAAGTTCCATATTGGAGACGTACATATTCTCAGCTTTGGCACTGATAACCTTCTGCTTCTTAATGCTAAACGAAAAAACTTCTCTCAAATTTTCCATCCCGATGGGTATCGTGATATTCGGCATTACCGTAACAAATCTGGCGCAAGCCTGCATCTTGTATTTTCTGAAGGTTCCACGGCTAAAAGTGATAATGAAATTCATACTGGCAGTCATTGCCACAGCTCTGCTGCTCAATGTGTTGCAGATACAACTCTTTCCAAAAGCAAGACCCTTATATAAACCATCCAGTCTGACTTTTGAGCAACGGTATGAATATGATCTATTCAGGGCACCCTGGCGCCTTACGGGGCGGGTAAACCTGATTTCGCGCGCCATACTACTCTATGGAATAGTTGCACCAGACCCTTACATCCTTACAGAAGAACTTGGCAGTGATGTTCCAAACTTTCGTACATTTCAAATCGCGAATAATGCGTTCCATGTTGCCGGATATAAGGGGTTTTCCGATATCGTAGTGAAATTTTGGGTTGCCATAATTGGGCTGGCAATCATTCTGTTCATTACAAATTTCATCAAAACATCAAAAAAAGAAAATTTCTTTTCCGTAAGCTTGATTCTGTGTATGGCTTTCAACTTTGGCCTTCACGTCCTGTACGGCGATGACCCCATGCTTTACTCTCCCGATTGGGCCTATGCTCTGGTTCTATTTGTGTCTTCCTCACTGGGAAAATGGGCAGACAGAAAATGGCTTCAACTCGGATTGATTGTTTTTCTGGGGATGATTATTTATACAAATCTCAACTTAATAAATCAAATCATGGAAGTATCTCTGCCTTTTTACGGAAAATAAAAACGACCTGCTGTTGGCAGGTCGTTTCGGTTGTTACACAATTGTATATATTACTTCCCCTTTAACTCATCCTTCAAGATCATGGTCAGGATGACACTCACTATGCTGACAATCAGTCCGCCAAGGAAGGCGTTCCACCAGACGGGATCACTGATATCCAAACCAATACCAAACGATTGACCAACGGCGCTTGTGAGCCAGAACAGAAATGTGTTGATGACCAATGTGAATAGGCCCAACGTTAGAGCAATTAGCAAACAGGTCAGGAATTTGAGCAACGGGCGGACCAGCGCATTGATAAGGCCAAAGATGAGCGCAAGCCATATCAGCGAAGCCATGTCGCTGCTTAAGGTGATACCCGGCACGATCAACACAGCCAGATATAACGCAATTGCATTGACAAGTAATCGTAGAATAAATTTTGTCATTTTTCTCCTCTTCAATATCAGTAGATGTCAGTCATGTAAGAGACTGTCACATTATTTACGCAATTAACGGGATCGAGTTGCACGCCTGACGCGCATCCATAACAAGGTACGGCGTTCTGTAAAACCTGCTGAGATGAACGCATCTTTCATTTCGCCGCCGGGGTATTCCAGCGACATGGTTAAATGAGGCGGCAACACGCGCCGCACATGGATGAGTAGTCCCATCAATGCTTCAGCGGATTTCTCGTCTCCATCTTGTGCAGGCGGCGTGGCCGCCGTCAGAGATTCAGACCTGCCTGTCTGGGAAGTCCATGCGAGGGTTGCAAGCAGCTTCTCACCTTGAACAGCCGCCCATTGTTTGATATGCATATCCACAAACATGAGATAAAACCAGTTTATGAAACCGGGCCGAAGGGAGCTGATGTTATTCGGACGGTACCAGTTCAAAATGTCGGGGTTGAGGCGGCGAAGCCAGTCCGATTGAAGCGTCCAGAAACGGGGATGACGTGGAATGATTTGAATGTCTGTCTTTGGCTGGGAGAGTAA
>DATFNI010000509.1:0-4718 GCA_035266485.1 Balneolales bacterium | reverse complement strand
AAATCCTCCGAGAGTGAAGACAATACCGGTACCGAAACCAATGCCCAATACCTGGAATATGATTCCACGCCGCACCCAACGGACCTGAAAAGGCCTGTTTTTGTAGAAGAAAATGCTGAATAACGACACCGCTGAAGAAAGTAAAAGTGCAGAAAAAAGGCCTGAGCTTATCCAGGCTGTCGGATCTTCAAGAGCACGATGAAACAATGGCGTGAATATGAAACAAACATTCAATATGGCCGCCAATAGTAGGAAAACTGTTTGAATTCGCTGTATCACAGTTGTTACTGTTTTTTGATGATCTCTGGTTATGTCGATATTCTGTTACCTCGACGCGTCAAAGATACAAGTTTTACAACTCATTCGGCATGAGTGTTTCAATGAAACTTTGAAATACGTCAGGCATACAGGTATTGCGAAAGCATCCTGAATGCTGTTATTTGATCAGGGTTGACTTGTTTTAAAACGCAATCACATTTCTTCCGGTTTTTCCCTTCTGTTTACTGTTTATTGTTTGCTGATCACTGATAATTATTCCCTGATAACTGAATATTGCTTTACTTCTAGATGAAAATGACTAATTTTATCGCTTGAATTTAATACTACGATGTAAAAACCTGCCGGATGAATATCACACGAAACTTTTCATTACCTGCATTCCTGTTATTGATCGTTCCACTTCTGCTATGTGGGTTGAATCACGAGGCATATGGTCAAAATTCCACCACTATCGGCTCTTCTTCGAATGGAATGGACATTGGCTTTTCTAACAGTTTCGAAAAATTCAATTATGTCGATCCCATCGGATTGAAACTCATATCGGAACTCAACACGCCTTCCGCAACTGTTGACCCGAAAGTTTATGTGCTCGGTCCGAATGATCTGATATCCATGAAGATTGACGGAAATTTTTCGTTAACCATTCGTGGCGTTGCTGTTAATGCCGAGGGCGATCTCATCCTTCCCCAGATTGGAGATGTACCGGTGTCCGGGCTCACCATCGATCAGGCAAAGACAAAGCTTGATTCTGTCATCACCAAAACATTCAAGAGTAGTTACCTCTCCTTTATTTCACTTGACAAACCCCGTGATTTCTACATCACCATTACCGGGAATATCCCGAATCCCGGGCGGTACGAGATTCCGGCAATGTCCCGTTTGGATGCCGTTATCAAACCGGCAATCAGCAAAAATCCAGAAACGCTAGCTCAAACAAAATCGTCACAGCAGCTGCCTTTTCTTATGGACAGGGTTCCCGTGCAACAAAGAGCATTTACGAAGCTTGGGCAATCAGATACCACATTGCATAACCCCAATGAATTTGACCAGAGTAATTTGCTGCAAGACTACAAATATGACTTCAGAAATATTCTGATTCGCCATACGGATGGTACGGCAACCCGTGCTGATCTTATAAGCTATAACAGAACGGGCGATATGACCGGTAATCCTGTAGTCAGGGATGGAGACGTAATAGAAATCCATAAAATCAACGAAAGGACACCAAGAGTGTCCATTAGCGGTGCGGTGAATATTCCATCCGAACTGGAATACAGAAAAGGGGATACTATTACAAAGCTTATACAACTCGCGGGTGGATATGGCAATCTGGCAGATACGACACGCGTAATCATCTACCGGCGACAGGGACAACAGATCGATAGCGTATCAATCGCTGCGAACAATCCCGAATTTGATCATTATGTTGTACAACCAAATGACCGTGTACAGGTTCCCACCCTGCCAAACAAGAAGATGAATTACTCGGCATGGGTTTATGGTGAGGTAAAAAACCCGGGGAATTATCCCATCATTGAAGGTCGGACCACCGCAGAAGATTTGATTAAACTCGCGGGTGGGCTAAAGAAAGACGCTCTGGGTCAGGCCGCCTATATGCTCCGGAGCAAATCCGCATTTCCGAATGACACGAGTACTAAAATTAATGTAGATCTGCTCAAACGCACCTCGAATCAATATATTCAGGGCCTGGAATACCTGGATTTGGAGACGCGTCTGAGTGAAGGACGGATTAATCTCAACGCTGGTGACATCGCTCAGATGAGCAATATAAATGTGCTTGATGGGGATCGATTGTTCATTCCACGCAACAATCACACGGTGTTCCTTTTCGGACAGGTTAACAATCCCGGGTATTTCCCGTATCAACCGGGGCTGACTGTTAAGGATTATATCAAAAAAGCCGGTGGTTTGGCCCTGTCTGCGGATCCAAGCCGAATCTTTGTGATCAAAGCGGGTTCCCGGGCCTGGTATCATCCCGATGAAACGACACTTGCGTCCGGCGACTACATCTTTGTGGACCGGAAGCCGTATGAAGAGCTGAGTGAGAAAAGGCAGTATGATATTCAGTTACAGTCTGCTAAACGAGGTAATATCCAGCTAATCCTCGCCGGTTTTTCGGCCATAACAGCTATTATAACTACATTGATTGCGGTTAAGGTGTTATAAAGCATGCAATTAACATATTATGGCTATACTATTATTCTTCGTAAGATAATTTTTAACTAAAGGTTTGCGATGCGTCCAAATTTTCAACGACCGGATGTAACAGAATTAGTTCGCGGATTACTTATAAAATGGAAAACTATTCTGGTAGTCATTTTTTCTGTTGCTATTATAACAGCTGCAATTTCTTTGTTTCTGCCTAATCAATATAAATCGACTGCCAATTTGATGCCCGTGCAGAATAAGTCGTTCGGATTTGGAATGTTAGACAATACTGCTGTTGGCTCGCTTGCTGGTTCATTATTAGGCGGCAGTGCTATAAAAGATCAAATGGATCGTTTTTATGTATTGCTGAAAAGCTACACTGTAAAAAAGAAAGTGATTGATAAATTTGATCTAATTAAGGAGTACGACACATCAAATTCAAAAACGCCCTTACTCGATGCGATGAATGAGCTCGATGAGAATACACGCCTTGAAGGACACGATGAGGGTAATTTCACTATTGACGTATGGGACAATTCACCTGAGCTAGCCCAGAAAATGGCAGATTTTTATGTCCATCTTTTAAATCAATTCAATACTGAGATCTCCGTAAAACAAGCACATGAGTATAGAGAAGTTATCCAGAAACGTTATCAAAAATCAGTACATGACCTGGATAGTCTGGTTCAGGCAAACGCCAAATTTCAAAAACAATATAACGTCTATGATTTACCTGATCAGCTTCAAGACTATATGACACTTATGGGGTCGCTTGTCACTCAAAAAATCGAGACCGAAATCAAACTTGATCTGCTTAACAAATCAATAAATAAAACTTCCGGTGTCTACCAAAACACTCATAACGAACTGGAAGCCATAACTGCCAAAATAGACAGCATTAAAAAAAGTGGGGACAAACAGACCATTTCAGTAAGTCTTGATAATCTGCCTAAGGTTTATAAACGATACTTCTATCTCCAAATGGGACTGACTGTGGAAAAGGATATTCAGAAATATCTGGTACCTATGTATGAACAGGCAAAGTTAGAAGAGGCTAAGGCAATTCCTGTTGTATCAATAATAGACGCACCTGTTGTGCCCACTAAGAAGGATCGTCCCCATCGTTCGCTAATTGTTATCTCTGCATTCTTTTCCGCATTTATCATCTGCTGTGCCTATTTCACCGGAAGGAACATTTATTATCACAATAAGGGGTATTTCAAATATTTATTACACTCAGATGAGATATGAACGCAGAGGTAAGAGGTAACATACAGCATACAGGTATCCTGATCCTCGTTCTGTCTGCCGCTTTTGTGATACTTGCTGTGCTTAATCCATATAATTCCGCGCAAATTATATTTGCACTCGGGATAAGCGCAGCATTAGTAGTCGTTTTAGCATACAACCCAACTCTTTATATCTACTTATATTTATTATCACTTAGCCTCTATTTAAATAACTCTCCCGGTATTCAGACAACTGATTTGATCTTTTTTATTCTGACCATTTTATTCGTGGTCTTTTTTACAATTCCGTATTCTGTAACGAATAAAACCAGCATAGATAACACACTGGATTATTGGTATCTGTTATTTATAATCTGTTTGATTTTTGGTTTTTTTAACGGACTGGTTCATAGCACCAATAAAGCACTCGTCGTCAGTGACTTAGCGTATTTTTTGGGACTCTCACTATATTTCCCGCTCAAAAACAAATTCAGAGAGAAAAGATTCCAGAGATATGCCGCCATCATTTTTTCACTAATATTGATATTTGTTCTGGTGCGCAATTTTATTGATTACAAGCAAATTATTCTCTCATCTGTGGAAACGTGGCAGGTTCAAGATGCTCGCGTACCAATGAATGAGCTATTGGTAATGAGCGGTGCGATTTTTGCCCTTGTAACTTTTGCTTCGATAGATCAGTTTTCTGTTAGGATAATTTCATTCATACTTTATGGTCTATTTGTTGCTGGATTGATTTTAACTCAGAGCCGAGGTTATTGGATTGCTTTTATTGTGTCGGTCATTACACTCCTGGTAATTGGTAAAGCGGGAATTAAAAAAAAGATTCTTTATTTAAATCTATTCCTTGGTATCGCCGTAATATTAATCGCTGTCATATTTTTTAACAACCTATCTTCAATTGTAATAAAGGCACTTATTCATCGGTGGGATACAATTTCTACTCTAAGTTCAGAATCCAAACTTGGTTCATCTCTTCTGGAACGCGTATATGAGACTCAACAAATCTCGTCAAAAATACTA